>JAESTG010000403.1 GCA_016763715.1 Flavobacteriaceae bacterium | reverse complement strand
TGCAATGATTTGGCAAACATTTGAGACCGTAGGTTATATTTTAAGTAGTTGATTACTTCTTCATCTGCGGCAATAAAAGCTCCTGTACTAGCCATAGATTTGGCAAAAGTAGCAAAATACACATCTATATCGGCCTGTACTCCCTGCTCCTCTCCTGCTCCTGCTCCTGTTTTACCCAAAGTTCCAAAACCGTGGGCATCATCAACATAGAAGCGGAAATTATATTTTTTCTTTAATGCAACTATTTCTTTCAATCTTCCCTGCTCTCCACGCATACCGAAAACACCTTCAGAAATAACTAAAATACCACCACCTGTCTTTGCAGCTACTATTTCAGCACGTTTGAGGTTCTTTTCGATACTTTCCATATCGTTATGTCTATAGGTAAATCGTTGCCCTAAATGCAAGCGAACTCCATCAATAATACATGCGTGTGCGTCAACATCATAAACTATAACATCATCTTTAGAAACTAAAGCATCAATTGTAGAAACCATTCCTTGGTAACCGAAATTCAATAAATAAGTGGCCTCTTTGCTTACAAAGGCAGCCAACTCATCTTGTAATTGTTCGTGAAGATCGGTATGACCACTCATCATACGAGCACCCATTGGATAAGCAGAACCATATTTGGCACCAGCTTCAGCATCTACTTTACGAACCTCAGGATGATTTGCTAAACCTAGATAATCATTTACACTCCAAGTAATCACCTCTTTACCGTTGAATTTCATACGATTAGATATAGGTCCTTCCAGTTTTGGAAACACAAAATATCCTTCGGCTACTTCAGCCCATTTACCTAATGGCCCTTTGTCTTTGTAAATTTTATCAAATAAATCTCTCATCTATACAAGGTGATTTCAGTACAAGATGCAAAAATAAGTATTTTATACAGGATAGCCATGTAGTTTGTTTAGAAAGAAATAAACTAGAAAAAGCCACTCCTAATAGGTAGTGGCTCTATACAAAACGTTGATTTTAAATTATTTCACATATTCAATAGATGCTACTTTGGAAGTTTCTGCATCCATAAACCCTTGCTGTCTCATCCATTCATCATTATATATTTTACTCATATAACGAGATCCGTGATCTGGAAATATCACAACAACCACACTATTTTCATCGAATACACCTTCTTCACTCAATTGTTTAATTCCTTGCATTGCTGCTCCACTGGTGTAACCAAGAAATAACCCTTCAGTTTTCGCCAATTCTCTAGCTGTATGAGCACTAGCTTCGTCAGTTACTTTGGTAAAAGAGTCAATACAATCAAAATCTGTTGCCGTTGGAATCAAATTTTTCCCTAAACCTTCAATACGGTACGGGTAGATTTCATCTTCATCCAATTCTCTTGTTTCATGGTATTTCTGAATAACACTTCCGTAGGCATCAATTCCCAAAATTTTCACATCAGGGTTTTGTTCTTTTAAGAAACGTGCGGTTCCAGAAATAGTCCCACCAGTACCACTACAAGCTACTAAATGTGTTATTTGACCACCTGTTTGTTCCCATATCTCTGGGCCCGTAGAGTGATAATGTGCATCAATATTTAACTGATTGAAATACTGATTAATATAAACTGAACCAGGAGTCTCTGCGTGTATTTGTTTTGCCACTTCATAGTACGAACGGGGATCGTTTGCAGCAACATGAGCTGGACATACATATACTTGTGCGCCCATTGTTTTCAACATATCTATTTTATCTGGCGAAGATTTAGAACTTACTGCCAAAATACAGTTATACCCTTTTAATATACTCACCATTGCAATACTGAAACCTGTATTTCCACTTGTTGTTTCAATAATTGTATCACCAGGAGTTAAAATACCCTCCTTCTCTGCTTTTTCAATAATATATAGTGCAATTCTATCCCTGGCAGAATGCCCTGGGTTAAAAGCCTCAACCTTTGCATAAAAGTTTCCTGCCATTTGTGAGGTAATGCGATTGAGTTTTATCAATGGTGTATTACCGATAAGCGCCAGCACATTCTCTTGGGCCTGTATGTTTTTCATAAAGGGATGTTTAATTAAAAATCAAGGGGTTGTCCTCTCATTTTGAATCGGGACAAAGATAATTCAAAAAATTGAATTACTCCTGTATTCCTTCCATATCCAGTAAAAAGGCATAGTCCATCGCTACTTCTTTCAAAGCCTCGAAACGTCCAGAAGCTCCACCATGCCCCGCATCCATATTGGTTTGTAATAATAAAATATGTCCTCCTGTTTTATATTCTCTCAATTTGGCAACCCATTTTGCGGGTTCCCAATACTGTACCTGGGAGTCATGTAGACCTGTAGTTACCAACATATTTGGATAATCTTGAGCAGTAACGTTATCGTATGGAGAATACGATTTCATATAATTGTAATAGGTCTCTTCGTTGGGATTTCCCCATTCGTCATACTCACCCGTTGTTAATGGAATACTGTCATCTAACATAGTAGTAACAACGTCAACGAAAGGAACAGCAGCTACAACACCATTATAAAGATCTGGCGCCATATTCACTATCGCACCCATCAACAATCCACCAGCAGAACCTCCAGAAGCATAAAGATGATCATTTGAAGTATAATTTTCAGCAATTAAAAACTTAGAAACATCTACAAAGTCTGTGAATGTGTTCTTCTTAGCCAATAATTTTCCATCTTCATACCATTGACGTCCTAAATATTGTCCGCCACGCACATGAGCAATGGCATAAACAAAACCTCTATCCAAAAGACTCAACCGTACCGACGAGAAATAAGGATCAATTGTAGCCCCATAAGACCCATAAGCATAAAGTAATACAGGGTTTTCTCCATTTTGTTTCATTCCTTTACGATAAACCATCGAAACTGGAATTTTAGTCCCATCTTCCGCTATAGCCCATATACGTTTAGACTCGTAATTTTCTTTATTAAACTCACTCCCCATTACCTCAGTCTCTTTTTTAACTTCCTTTGCTTGAGTTTTCATGTTAAAGTCGATAACAGATGAAGGTGTAGTTAAGGAATTATAGCCGTAACGTAGTATATTAGTATAGAACTCGACATTTTGTGTTGGATAAGCCGTATAGGTCTCATTATCGAACGGTAGGTAATAGTCTACAGAATCGTCCCATCGCTTAATTCGTATTTTGTTTAAGCCATTGTTTCGTTCACTAATCACAAGATAATCTTTAAAAATATCAATATCTTCTAAAAGGACGTCCTCGCGATGCGGAATCACTTCGTCCCAATTCTCCATGCCAGTGGTCTCTTCTGAAGTTTTCATTAGTTTGAAATTGATAGCCCCATCTTTATTGGTGACTATATAGAAATCGGTTCCGAAGTGAGAAATTCCATATTCCAAACCTCTAGTACGCGCCTGAAACATTTTAAACGACTCATGTGGTGTATTAGCATCCAAAATTTGATATTCTGAAGTCAAAGTACTGTAACAGCCAATAACCAAGAACTTATCACTTTTCGTTTTATAGATATAGGTTCCGAAGGTTTCATCTTCTTCAGTAAAAATTAATACATCCTTATCAGAAACCTCACCACGTTTATGCTTATATATTTGGTTAGAGCGCAATGTCTGTTCATCTTTTCTAGTATAAAATAAAGTTTCATTATCGTTGGCCCATGTTGATCCACCTGTAGTAAGCGCAATGGCATCATCTAAAATCTCTCCTGTCTCTAGATTTTTGATATAAAGGGTATAATTACGACGACTCAAGGTGTCTACACCAAAAGCCACCCATTTGTTGTCCAAACTCACGTTAAGACCTCTGAGGTTGTAATAAGAATGTCCTTCTGCCATTGTGTTAACGTCAAACATCACTTCTTCATCAGCTTCCAAAGAGTCCTTCTTTCTGGAGAAAATTGGGTAATCTTTCCCTTTTTCGTATCTAGTTATATAGTAATAACCGTTATAGAAATAAGGAACTGAGGCATCGTCTTCTTTTATCCGGCTTTTCATTTCCTCAAAAAGATCTGTTTGAAACTCCTTTGTATGAGCAGTCATTTTACTATAATAATCGTTTTCTCTTTCTAGATAATCAATTACCTCTTCATTCTCCCTATCATTAAGCCAATAGTAATTATCTACCCGCACATCTCCGTGCATTTCAAGGTTTTTGGCAATTTTATCGGCTGTGGGTGCAGTAATATTCATAGGTTTTTCTGAAGTTTCTTTAGTATTGCAAGAGGTGGCAAAAATAAGTATTAGTACCGAAACGAAGTATATATTTTTCATTTGACTTGATTTGTATAATAGCCTCGCAAATTAGTAAATTTGCATTCAATTAAAAAGATAAAATTATGTTTGGAGATAT
>JAESTG010000402.1 GCA_016763715.1 Flavobacteriaceae bacterium | reverse complement strand
TGGCTACTGAAGTTGGAACCATGACTGAAAAGGCACAAGCCAACGGATGGCCCATGAAAGTTGAGTGGGGGTTAATAGGTTCATGTACAAACTCTTCTTATGAAGATTTATCTCGAGCGGCTTCTATTGCCCAGCAAGCCTTAGACAAAGGGATTGTTATGAAATCTGAATTAGGAATTAATCCAGGGTCAGAACAGGTGCGATATACAGCAGCACGTGATGGTATCCTGCAGGTATTCGAAAAATTAGATGCGAAGATATTTACAAATGCTTGCGGCCCATGTATTGGACAATGGGCGCGTTATGAAGACCCTAAAAATGCCCCTAAAAACAGTATAGTACATTCTTTCAATAGAAACTTTGCCAAGCGAGCCGATGGAAATCCAAATACACATGCCTTTGTAGCTTCTCCAGAAATTACTGCCGCGATTGCATTGGCTGGAAGATTGAATTTCAACCCAATGACAGACCCGTTAATTAATGAAAATGGAGATGAAGTAATGTTGGATGAGCCTACGGGATGGGAGTTACCTCCAAAAGGCTTTGAAGTAAAGGAAAATGGGTATGTAGAGCCAATGACAGATGGAAGTGGTATTCAGGTTACGGTAAGTACTACAAGTGAACGTTTGCAACTGTTAACACCTTTTGAGCCTATTCGAGACAATGAATTGCAAGGTGTCAAACTATTAATAAAAGCCTTTGGGAAGTGTACTACCGATCATATTTCAATGGCAGGGCCTTGGTTGCGTTATAGAGGACACTTGGATAATATCTCAAACAATTGTTTGATTGGTGCTGTGAATGCATACAATAAGAAGACAAACTTTGTGAAAAGTCAAATAGATGGTGAGTATGGGGGAGTGCCAGATACTCAAAGAGCCTATAAAGATGCTAAAATTATGACGATTGTAGTAGGTGACCACAACTACGGTGAGGGTTCTTCTAGAGAGCACGCCGCGATGGAACCACGTTTCTTAGGGGTTGCAGCCGTTATCGTAAAATCGTTTGCTCGTATCCATGAAACAAATTTGAAAAAACAAGGAATGCTAGGATTGACTTTCTCTAATGAATCGGATTATGACCTTATTCAAGAGGACGATACCTTTAACTTTGTTGATATAGCCGATTTTACTCCTGGAATACCTTTAACTATTGAAATTGTACATGCTGACGGAAACAAAGATGTGATTAAAGTAAATCATACCTATAATGAATCTCAAATTGAGTGGTACCGTGAGGGGTCTGCATTGAATTTGATAAAAAAGGAAAACGTTTCTTAAGAAATAACAGAAATTGATAGATATGAACTCCTGCGCAAGTGGGAGTTTTTTTATGCTCTAGTTTTCTTTGAAATGAGTGTGTAAGAAATTTTTAAATATTCGTATATCCTCTTTGGAAGTAAGGTCAGGGACATGCTCATAAAAAGGTATTCCTTTAAAATTGGAGGGGTGTTCTTTGCAAAAATTTAATATGGCTGTAGGTAATTCTTTTTCATTACGGACTGGATGTGGTGGACAATATTTTAAATAGGGAAATAGTTGAGCTCCATCCAACTTAAATATATTCATGCTCACTCGAAATTTCCCCAGCGCATCCCGATAACTTTCAAGGTTTTCTTCTGAAGGTTTTTCAATAATATCTATGACATGATTTTCAGAATCTAGTAGCACTAAGGCAAATCTAGAGATTCGTTGCATTGAAAATTCTAGATCGTCACGGTCATAGGAAATAAAAGCATTTTGAGCAATGGTAGTGGCCATTTCTTGTAGCGCCTTCACCGAGTATAAATTATCACAATTACAAACCGTAAAGGATTCTTTTTGCAAGTGGGGGTATTGCTCTAGCGCTTGAGTCACAGCATCAGCAGTACCAAAAGGTTTTTTTCTTTCTTCGGGAATGTGCTGAATGGCGTAAGATATTTTTAAGCCGTTAAATGTATTATTTGCCGTCTCTTTTCCGTAGTACATTTTAAAAGCATCATGCTGTTCTCCAACAATGAGAATGATGTTTTTGTAGCCAGCTTTTTCAGCATTAAGTAATAAAAAATCCAGAATAGGTCGATTATTACTACCATGACTTATAAGCGCCTTACTCTGGGTGTTTGCCTGTTTAATTTCTTCCGAAGAAAGTTCATCTACAGAAATGGATTTTTTCATTCTTGAAGAATCACCACCAGCTAATATGAGTAAACAATTATGCATAATTTTATTATAAAATATAGGTTCCTTTTACAACAGAGACTTCGTAGGCATCTATAGCTCCTGCTTTTTTAATAGCATTAATAACAGCTAGTTTATTGTGAAGTGGAGACAAGGCAACAATGCTTCCGCCTCCTCCTGAGCCTACAATTTTAGCTCCATAAGCACCAGCTTTTAACGCTGCTGATATCATATTATCAATTCGTGGAACTGTGATTTTTAAGGTGTTTTTTAAAACATTATGATGTTCACTCATGAGTGTGCCTATAGTTTTTAAGTTAGGTGGTGTTTTCTTAAAATGTTGTTGAGCTTGTTGCGTAATATGGTGATTTTTAATTGCTGCATAAAAGTAAGGTTGTAATTCTTCGGAAACATATTCAGAAAGTGATTCAATTTCTGCTATCGTAGTTTCTTCCAAATTGAATTTTGGATTTGCTGCCTTCACTTGTGCAATGGCCTTTTGTGCTTTTCCTTTCAATTCTCCTAACAATCCTATGGTTTTTTTGGGAATGCCAGAAACTCCTAAAATAAGCCCGTCCATCTCAGTTCCTATTTTTTCGAAGGAGAAATTCTGGTTCGTATCTATATAAATAATATTCCCCAAAGCAATAGTGTATTGATCCATTTTACCTCCAGGTGAATTGTGTTCCAATACTTCTGCTTCGTATGCTAATTGAGCAATAAAGGGAGCAGTTAGCTTTCGATTACTGCCATAGGCTTTTAATAAAAAATGAATCCATGCAACGACAATGGCAGAAGAACTGGATACACCAGCATTGATTGGAATTGTACTTTTTAGTTCAATGTCAAATCCAATATTTGGAATACACCCATTTCGTCTCACTACACGTATTGCAGAAGCAAAATGATCTCCAACTTCAAGCAGCGGAAAAGTATCATCAATTGAGATGATGCGCTCAGACTGTATGTCTGGCATACGAATATGAAATTGACCCGTTTCATTTTCTTCCGAAGAAAGACACACATCTCTATTTATGGCACAAGCAATTACGGGTAACTCTAAATAGTCTTGATGGTCACCAAAGAGACAAATGCGTCCTGGAGCAATAATGTTGATGCTTCTTTTCAAATGTTAGTAGGTGTTTTTAATCCAATTATAAGGTTTGTTTTTCACCCAATTTCCTCTAGTGAAATCTGGAAAATCTTGAGGTTCACCGTTGTTTGCGATAGAAACTTCCGACAACGGAGTTATAGCGCTCCATGCCGCTGCGTCATATGCATCCATAGGTGGTGCAATGTTTTGTTTGGCCGATTCGACAAAGGCTTGCATTACAAAAAAGTCCATACCCCCATGCCCAGAACCTGCAGCATATTCACCATATTTTTTCCAGAGAGGATGGTCATATTGCTCTAGCCAAGGGGCAGCTTTATCCCAGTGATGTGCTTGTTTTGCCTTGCCCTCAATATATATTCTGTCACCATCTACTTCCCAAATACCTTCACTGCCTTGCACTCTAAAGCCAAGGGAGTAGGGACGTGGTGAGTTGCAATCATGGGTTACTATAATGGTTTCTTGATTGGCAGTTTCAATCATAGATGTAATGATATCTCCTTGTCTAAAATTAAGCTTTGCGTTGGGATGATTTTCACCACCGTTTTTCACAATATAATTATGTATTCCTACTCCCTTGGTTGCCATGGATGTGATGGTCACAAATCTATTTCCACGATTTATGTTGCACATGGTTGCTATAGGGCCAACACCATGTGTGGGATACACATCTGCATTTCGCAATAATGAATGTTGAGTTCGCCAAGCCGATTCAGAAATTCCTTTTTCACCAAATTCTACTCCTTTTCCGTAGGCAGTTTTACCATCATAGAGTTTTACAAAACGCAAATCATGCTGATAGCCACAGCGAAAATGCAACAACTCCCCGAAAATATTTTGGCGAACCATATTTAAAACAGCCATTATATCTCTTCGGTAGCATACATTTTCCAAAATCATAAGGTGGCTACCTGTTTGTTCATGTGTATTTACTAAGTCCCAACATTCTTCCATGGTATTTGCAGCCGAAACTTCCAGCCCAGTATATTTACCTGCAAGCATGGAGTCTTTGGCCATTCTAGTATGCCAAAGCCATGGTGTGGATATGACTACAGCATCTACTTCATCTAATTCTAACAGGTTTCGATAGTCCAATTCATTCTTTCCAAAAACTTTTGGTGGACTCATATTTGCCTTTGCGATTAAATCCTTTGCGATGATATTTCTTCGTTCATCAATATCACATACAGCAGTGATAATAACATCTTTACGCTGAAGTAAATTATCTAAGTGATTAATACCTCTAAGCCCAACACCGATTAATCCAACGCGTAGTGTGGTTTTTACTTGGCTAGTATTTGTGGCAAAACTTATACTTGGAATTAGTGCAACGCCAGCACCAACTAACGCTGTTTTTTTTACAAAATCTCTTCTTGAACTCATGGAATGATGTTTAAAATGAACTAATAAATTT
>JAESTG010000401.1 GCA_016763715.1 Flavobacteriaceae bacterium | reverse complement strand
CTAAAAGCTAATGAAATCGAATTGAACCGTAAAGTTCTTGCCGATTTAGCAATGAACCACCCAGAAGCTTTTGCAGCCATTATAAATAAAGTAAAATAAGGCGAAAGCCTATTCATAACATCATTATTTCGCTAAAAAGCCCCACTCAAATGAGTGGGGCTTTTTGATTTTTTGTACTTCTGAAAACAAACAAGGTGAATCAAGAAATTATCAAACCCTCAAAAGCGTGTAAATATTCATCTTTTCATTCTTTCCTTTCAGCAAGACCGAGCCTAAAGACTTTTGAGTATAGTCGTTGGTATCATTCAAATCACTAATGAGTTGTTCAGAAACCAAGATAGAGACCCCATAATTATTACATTCAGATTGAATGCGGGCAGAGGTATTAATTACATCACCATGAAAAGCTAATTCCTTTTTCACCACTCCTACTTCAGCTACCATTAGCTTACCACCATGCATCCCAGCTTTGAATTTGGGTACCAATCCATATTTATTTTGATAATAAGACTCTTTAGTTACCAACAAATCTTGAAAACTAAAAAATAAGTTCACACATTGGTTATTAGCCAACCCTTTTTTATAGGGCCAACTTAAAACTACTTCATCTCCAACATATTGGTATATTTCTGCACTGTATTTGGGTACCAACTCATTCAAATCATAGAAACAGTCTTGAATAAGTTGACTATATTTAAAATGTCCTAAAGTTTCTGCAATGGTGGTAGACGATTTAAGGTCGAGGAACATAAAAATACGGTACTCTTCTATAGGGTTTTTATACTTTCCAAACAGCATTTTAAGGAAAACTCCCTTTCCAAATTTTTCATTAGATATTTTAATAAATGAAAAAACAATAGCCGCCAAAAATATGTAAAGAAGTATGACTCTAAAAGTTTTATCGGTCCGCCACCAACCTCGCTCATTGTTTATAGGAACATTATAAAGATAGACAACCAACTCAATCAGCAGGCTTAAGACAAAGATTATAAAAAAGAAATAGATAAATACTTTAAGGAGTGTTCTTAATCCAATGGAAATCTTCTTTGAAACAAATTGTTCAAACACAAATTCCAAAGTGGCATAAATGACACCCATCACCCCACCTAATAAAGCAAACAAAGGAAGGATTTTAGTTAAGAATACTATATCACTAACTCCTTTCTGAAGTGTTATTCCATCTTCTTCACCGATACCATACTCACGAATAATTACAAAAAGCATCATGGCAATAGACCAAAAAAGAATGGACTGCCAGAGATAGGTCAAGTAATTGATAATCTTTTTCTTCATAAATATATGAAAGAACATGGTTAGTAAAGATCTTGGATTAGGTCTTCTGCTTTTTCTTCTTAGCAGCTGGAAACAAAACATTATTAAGAATTAAACGATAACCAGGAGAACTGGGGTGTAAAGCCAGTTCGGTTTTGGCATCTCCCACTCTATGTTGATAATCCTCCGGATCATGCCCTCCGTAAAAAGTAAAAAATCCTTTCCCTCGTATTCCATGTATGTATCTTGCTTCTCCATTGGTCTTGGTTTCACCCATCACCAATACATTAGCCTTGACAGTTCTTCTATCAAATGAAGTTGTTTGTCCCATAAAACCTTTAACCAACGAAGTGTGATTTTGCACTAACATACAAGGTATGGGATCCCATTTTGCTGAATAATCCATCAATGTAAAGTAATCCATTTCCTTTTTTATACGCCGTTTACTAGTCATATCTATATTCGAAAACTCATAGACCATAGGACTACGCTCTAAAGTGAACTCCTTAAATGCGAATGTTCTATTAAAATCTATTTTACTTTGATAACCTGATTCGCTTGGGTCTCCATCGAACATGGGTTCACATATATCAATTCCTTCCGCAGCTAAAGCAATGTCGAAACTATCTGTGGCACTACACATGGCAAACATAAAACCACCACCTATCACATAGTCGCGAATTTTTAAAGACACGTCTCTTTTTGCTTCTGAAACTTTACTGTAACCAAGTTTAGTAGCCAGTGCTTCCGAATCTCTTTTATTTTTAATATACCAAGGAGCAGCGCGATATGCACGATAAAATTTTCCATATTGTCCAGTAAAATCCTCATGGTGTAAATGCAACCAATCATAAAGTAATAAATGATCGCTTAAAACTTCTTCATCGTACACTAACTCATATGGAATTTCAGCATAAGTTAACACCATTGTCACTGCATCATCCCACGGCTGATTCCCTTTTGGAGAGTACACAGCGATCTTGGGTGCCTTCTCCAAAACAACAGCCTCCATATTTTTGGATGGGCTACTTATTTCTTCTAAAATTTGATTGGCTTTCGAATCACTAATCACTTCAAAAGATACACCGCGTATTTGGCATTCTTTACGGATGGCTTCAGAGTCAGGTAATAAAAAAGAACCTCCCCGGTAGTTTAATAACCACTTGGCCTTCATTTGCTTTTCTAGAACCCAATACGTAACACCATATGCCTTTAAATGCTCTGATTGGCCTTCGGCATCCATAGGGATGAGAATATAGGAAGCAAACCCTTGGAAGGAAGAAACAATTAAAAATAATGCTAAAATCAATTTTTTCATGCAATGAATATACATACAAAATTCAAGCCAAAAAAAAAGAATTCAACCTTAAATTGCTAAGAGTTTCTTAAAAAAAATTCTTGGTTTTTTCGTATCTTTAAGTAAAATGTAGCTTAAAATGATTGATAAAGATTTACTTGAAAAAGTAACCACAAAAAAACAGTTGCTAAATTATTTAGATCAACACAAAGATGACGTCCCTAAGTTTCAGTCTATACTTGACAATTATCTCTACGAACAAGAACTAAGGACCTTACAAGCAGAATTAGTTGATTTACAGAACTGGATTAAAAAAACGATTTAAAGGTTGCCATTCTATTTGAAGGAAGGGATGCGTCGGGTAAAGGGGGGACCATAAAAAGGTTTGTAGAGCATCTTAACCCTAGAGCTATGAGAGTTGTGGCTTTAAATAAACCTACCGAAATCGAAAAAAAACAATGGTATTTTAACAGATATATAAAAGAGTTGCCTAATGCAGGAGAGTTAGTGTTTTTTGATAGAAGTTGGTACAATCGTGCTGTTATAGAGCCAGTAATGGGTTTTTGCGATAAAAATCAATACGATAAGTTTAT
>JAESTG010000063.1 GCA_016763715.1 Flavobacteriaceae bacterium | reverse complement strand
TTTTAAGTAAGCTACTTAGATAACTAGAAGACATATTTAATGTACTCGCCACATATTGCACTGTTGGCAGCCCTTTATTCATTATATCTTCACTTTTAAAATAGCTATTAAGTAATTCTTCGAGTTGAGCTAATTTGGAATGATTGTCTTTTTTTCGAGTAATGAACTGACGTTGATAAAATCGCTGGGCGTAGTTAAGTATCAATTCTATTTGGGCAATGATAATATTCTGACTAAAACTGTCGATGTTATTTTCAATTTCTTGTTGAATGTTTTGTAAAATCGCTTCAATAGTTGCTTCTTCTTTTTCAGACATAAAAAGAGCTTCATTTATAGAATAATCAAAAAAATTATATTGCTTTATTGTTTTTGCAAGAGGAGAATTCCACAGAAAATCTGGATGAATAAGAAGTAGCCAACCTGAGGGTTTCAGATTGGCTTTAGTATTTTGTATAATGCTCAATATTTGTCCAGGTGCTATGAAAGACATCAGCCCTTCGTCAAAATCATATTTTTTTTGACCGTACCGGAGTGTTCCAACGTTTCTTTTGATACCAATAGAGTAAAAATCGAAATTCCATTGTTCGTCAATATGTTCTGGAAGTATTTTCGAGAGCCCATAATCAACTATACTTACTAAGGGATGTTGTGGGCTGGATAGCCCTCTAATTTTATGAAAACTACTTATGGTTTTAATCTTTCGAATTTTCTTTTTCATACTCTTCTTGAATTTACACCAACATACCACCTGAAACTTCAATACGTTGCCCATTAATCCAGCGCGCCTCCTCTGTGCAAAGGAAAGCTACAACTCCGCCAATATCTTCTGCTTCACCAACCCTTCCTAAGGCAGTAATATTGGAAATGATTTTTCTTTTTTCTTGATTGTCCCTATTAGAACCTCCACCAAAATCAGTTGCAATAGCACCAGGAGCAACAACATTGGAGGTAATTCCTCTATGTCCCAATTCTTTAGCCAAATATTGAGTAAAAACTTCAATAGCGCCTTTCATACAGGCATAAGCAGATGCTCCTGGAAAGGAAAACCTTGTTAAACCTGATGATATATTAATGATACGTCCTTTATCATTGATATATGGCATTGTCTTTTGTGTTAAGAAATACACGCCTTTGAAATGAATATTCAACATCTCATCAAATTGCTCTTCAGAGGTTTCAGTAAAGAGTCGGTTGAGCCCAGTTCCTGCATTGTTTATCAAGAAATCGAATTTTGGATTTCCATATTCGCTAGTTAAATAAGTGGTTACTTGGCTAAGAAAATATTCAAACCCTTTTATATTACTAGTGTCCAATTGAAGAGCTTTGGCCTTTTGACCAATTTCTTCAATTTCAGTGATAACCTCGTTGGCTAACTGTTGATTGGAATGATAGGTAATGATAACGTCAATGCCTTTTTTTGCAAGGTTTATAGCCATATCTCTACCCAAACCTCGACTACCACCTGTTACTAATGCGATTTTACTTTTTGTCATTTTTGTTTCAGCAAAGTTCAGCAGAAGCAAAAAATAATTTGTAGTCAAATTTCAGAATGTTGTAGCCAAATTTAAGGTTTACGGTAAGTTTTAGTTAATCATTAGCCTAATTATTTATGAACTCACTTTATTTTATTCTTGTGAAAATTTTTCGGTTAGAAGGTTCCATAGTTCTGAATACCCATCGTCGTAGCCCAGAGCCCAAATTCCAACTCCTCCTATTTCATTGCTTTTTATCCAATCATACTTGATTGAGAGTGATTTTACATCTTCAAAAAATAATTGCCTATATGCATTATTACTGTCCTTAATTATCATATAAGTTGAAGCACTTTTAGGATCAAAAATTATTGGAATTTTTAAAGAATCAATGTCAATTTTCCGTATTGTTTTATATGCTGGATGAGATCTAAATTTTTTTACATTTGTTCCTATCTCTGGACTTTCAGTATACCATTCAACTCCGTAATATGGTAATCCTACTATTATTTTTTTTGAATGAACCCCTTTGTTTATATAGTTATTGACTGATGTTTCAAGGCCATTTCCAAATAGCCTACTATCTTTTAGAGGGCTTATAGGGCCAGTGGTTTTGCTGAAACTTCCGTAATAGTCATAACCCATCAAGGTGTAAAAATCAATATGTTTATCAATAGCTTTAATATCAAAAATATCATTCCAGTCATTTGCATAGAGACATAAGGAAACCATATATTTTGGATTTACTCGTTTCAACGCCTTAGAAATTAGAGCAACAAATTTTGTGAAGCTTTCTTTATTTTCTTTAGGGATTCCTTCAAAATCGATATTTATACCATCAGCATCTCTAAGGGCTAATAAACTAGATATACTGTCTATGAGTGTGCTTTGTGCCTTTGGGTTTTCCAAGAAAAGAGAATTATTTTTCTCTCCAAAATTAGAAACTGAAAGAAACATTTTACAACCATTAACTTTAGCACTATCAATTAAAGAAGTGGTTTTCCATTGATGTATACTTTTGTAATTCCCTGTTTCTGGTTCAATAGAGTATGAAAAATAAGATAGTCCCCATAACATAGAAAAATTATAGTTTTTGTAAGAAGAACCATTGGAATAAAGATGCCATCCAAATGTGCGATAATCGCTGCTAACTTTTCCTTTTTTGTGATGTATTTGTTTATGAGAAAGATTGTTTACGCTATCCCATTGCTTTTCCGTGGTAAAATTGAGATTGCCAAGAGTTTTCTCATGTAAATACCGTTGGCTATTTGATTTGTTTTTGTTGGTCGTTATTAAAGAATTTTCATCCTTTTTGTTGTTGTTGCAACTGGACAAAAGGATAAGGGAGAAAATAACGGTCAATAATACTCTCATTTGGGCTTTGTACAGTGTTGGTGATAGTTTTTAATTACATTCTATGTTTGTAATATAATTGGTGGCATCGTTGTTTTCATCGATTGTCATTAACAAGAAGTATTGCGCCCGAATTCCTTTGCCGTATTTGTTATTTATATTTTTTTCCATTGCAGTAATTAAATTATCACAATCAGAAAAATATTCTTTAACTATATTAATTGCTTTTTCACTTTTTTTCTTGGTTAAAGAATGACTTATTTGTTTTTCAACAATATTATGCTCTTTATCATATATGTAAAAATAATTGATGCCATTTGAAAATAAATTCGTTAAAATATATTTTTCATTTTCTGCTATTAATTGTTGCATTCTTACCGTTTTCTTTTTTATTGGCATTGGTAATAATGTAATCAATTTCGAATTAACTTGTACGGTTGCGTAATCTGTTTGGTAGGAAGTCTTTTGATAGTAACCTGTAGATCATGATAAGTCTCTGAATCAATCGTTCCGGTATTAATATCTTCTATTTCAAGTTTTTCAATTTCACCTTCAGCAGTAAAATATAATAATTTATCGCCATCAAGTGTTACAAAACCTATATTCGAACTTGTAGAGGATCGAGCTTTTCTTCGTATTTTTTTTGCAGGTTCATCTGTATTACTACCATCATATGCAGTAAGAGTATTTCCACTTTTTAATGCAATTGTTGCAAACTTTCCTTGTGCATTAATATTTGAGAAAATAAGAATT
>JAESTG010000400.1 GCA_016763715.1 Flavobacteriaceae bacterium | reverse complement strand
TGTCTACTTTAGGGAATCAAAAAATATTTCTTCCTTCGGCTTGTGGTGGAGGTGGAACTTGTGTTCAATGTGAGTGTCACGTATTAGAAGGTGGAGGAGAAGCCTTACCTACTGAAACACCTCATTTTACTCGAAAAGAGTTGAAAGAAGGTATTCGACTATCTTGTCAGGTAAAAGTGAGGCAGGATATGAGTATTCACATACCTGAGGAAATTTTTGGGATTAAAAAATGGGATGCTGTTGTGGTTCGAAATTATAATGTAGCCTCATTTATTAAGGAATTTGTAGTAGAAATTCCTCAAGACATGAACTATAAAGCAGGTGGATATATTCAAATTGAAATTCCTCCATGTGAGGTTAATTTTAGTGAAATGGATATCACTGCGCACCCTGAGGAACACGAAACTCCAGATAAGTTTCAAGCCGAGTGGGATAAATTTGGTCTTTGGCCGTTGGTCATGAAAAACACCGAAACGATTGAGCGTGCATACTCAATGGCTTCTTATCCTGCGGAAGGACGTGAGATTATGTTGAATGTTCGTATTGCTACACCGCCATGGGATCGAGCTAAAAATCAATGGATGCCGGTAAATCCAGGAATCGCTTCATCTTATATTTTCAACTGTAAAGAAGGAGATAAAGTAGTAATTTCAGGACCTTATGGCGAATTTTTCATCAATCCTACAGAGTCAGAAATGCTGTATGTTGGAGGTGGAGCAGGAATGGCACCTATGCGATCACACCTATATCATCTCTTCAAAACCTTACGAACAGGACGTAAAGTGACTTATTGGTATGGTGGACGTTCTAAGCGTGAATTGTTTTACCTAGATCATTTCCAGCAATTAGAAGATGAATTTCCAAACTTTAAATTCTTTTTGGCGTTGTCTGAACCAATGGAAGAGGATAATTGGAAAGTGAAGAAAGATATTAATGATGAAGCTGGAGATGGGTTTGTTGGATTCATTCATCAAGTAGTGATTGATAATTATCTAAGTCTTCACGAAGATCCAGAAGATATCGAATTGTATTTCTGTGGCCCTCCATTAATGAATCAGGCTGTTCAAAAAATGGGTGAAGACTTCGGAATCCCAGACGATAATATTCGTTTTGATGACTTTGGAGGTTAGAGTTTATTAATCAGAAAGTAGAAACATAAAGAAACCGATTTGACTATTTTAAGTTGAATCGGTTTTTTTGTGCTTAATAATTGACAGAAAGTTCGACTCTGCCATCCAGTTGTTTATATTATTTTGATAATTCGGATGAAAAGCATAGATTTATCGACGAAAAGTAAATATTCGAATTTGTGCTACACAAATAGAAATGCCTTAATGTGTTGAATATCAAGGATAAATATATTTTTGCTATCTTAGAGTTGCTATAATGTATTTGATGATTTATTCTTTTAATTAACAGTAGCATATATCTATTTATAGTTAGAGTGTGAGAAAATAATTTCCTAACGCATCGTTGAATACCACTGTTGTACTACGTTTCAAGTCCATTTAATTATGGAGTTGAATAAAATAAAGCTAACAAACCCCGTAAAATAACCACTTATGTCATTATTTACTCTTAAAACCATTTCTTTTAGGAATTTGATAGTTTCTTGTTTTACAATTTTTTGCTTTTCCATAGCAGGAATAGCTCAAGAAGAGAAAGAAGCTATCAACTATGTGCCTAGCACATATCCTACAAAAGTAATTTACCCTACAAATTTTTTCGTTTCAAAACCAGTTCGGGATCTTCCAGTTTGTGATGACCTTATCACATTTGATGGCTTAATTGTTCCAAAAGATGGAGTAAACACTTCCGAAGATATGAGTGAGAAGCGGAAAAGAAAACTGGCTTATTTAAATGCTGCAGGAGCTAGTAGTACGAGCATTGATCCTTTAATACAGGGATCTAAAAATTATATACACTCTACCGAAAATAGAGCACCCATAGTCAACTTTGAAAGTCTTGGGTTAAATGTATCTCCTCCAGATCCATCTATGGCTGTTGGACCAAACCATATTGTAACCATGGAAAATGGGCAATGGGCAGTTTATGATAAGATGGGGAATATGGCTTCTGGTTTTCCAAAGCTTTTAACCGATCCTCTATCTGCGCCAGGTAGCACAGCTAATTCTGGTGACCCTGTGGTTATGTATGATCGAGAAGCGGATCGTTGGTTTATATCTCAGTTTCAATTACCGGGTAATAACGTGTTTTTAGTTGGTGTCTCTACAACAGCTGATCCAACAGGTGCCTATAATGTGTACGAATATAACCTTGGAGCTGGGAATGACTATCCGCATTACGGTGTGTGGGGTGATTCATATGTTACAGCAGGTAACTTTACAGGCGCTCAAAAAATATATACTTTCAACAGAGCCAAAATGTTGTCTGGTGATGGTACCGCAGAAATTGTTGGTTTTTCACCTTCTGGGTTAGGTACTGGAGGTTTTGCGGCTCCAATTCCTGTTCATTCTGAAGGAGCGGGTGCAGTTACGGGGGATATTAAAATTGTGTACTATCAGGATGATGCATTTTCGGGTGTTGGTTCAGATCATATTGGATTGTGGAACATTGATATGGATTGGAGTAATATTCCAAGCTCCACTATTTCAGGAAAAAATCAAATTCCTACAGCTGCCTTTGATGCGGCTATAGCTGGAGGTTTCTCAAATTTACAACAACCAGGCACAGGGCAGCGAATTGATGCCATAATTGGAGCAGTAATGAATATGTCGCACTGGTATCAGTTTGGGACTCACGAATCTATTCTCTTAAACTGGGTTGTAGAAACGGTTGATGGTACTCGTATTTCTGGAATTCGTTGGGTCGAATTAAGGAGTACAGACAGTGGTGCCTCGTGGAGTGTTTATCAAGAAGGTACTTTTACCGATCCTACTGGAAGCGAATCTGTTTTTATGGGTTGTATTTCAATGGACTCCCAAGGAAATATTGGACTGGGATACACCAAAACAGGCTCCACTACATTCCCCTCACTATATTATACAGGAAGAATGGATGGAGATGTGTTGGGTTCAATGACAGTAGCAGAAGAGTTGGCCATTGCAGGTACAACATCTGTTACGGCTAATGATAGATATGGAGATTATGGACAGGCGGTTCGAGATCCTTCAGACGATTTAACATTTTGGGTAACTTCAGAGTATTCTGGAGACCCTAACAGGAGAGTGCGTGTGTATTCTTTTAAAATTGCACCTACTGCTCCGCAAATAGGTTTCAGTAATACGGCTTCAAATGCTACGGAAGATGCCAATCTCTGCTTTACAGATATTAATATACCGCTAAATATTTCATCTGCACCATCAAGTGATGCCACGGTAAATTTTGTTATTTCGGGTGCTAGTACTGCCTCTACAGGCTTAGATTTTGAATTAGTTACTCCTAACGTGACCTTCGATAGTGGTCTTACTACGTCTCAAGATATGGTATTGAGAGTGTTCCACGATGGTTTGGTAGAAAGTGACGAAACGGTAATAGTAGATTTTACAGTAAGTACAGTGGGTGATGCCGAAGCGAACCTTAATTCTGACAGTTTTATGTTAACAATAGCAAGTACAGATCTTGCTCCTGTAGCAGCTCAAAATAGCACTTTGTTTGCTGAAGATTTTGAAAGCTATACCGATTTTGATATCAGTCCCGTTGGCCCATGGACGATGCTCGATAATGATGGTGATCAAGCCTATGGGTCAGCAACTTATGATTTTACTAACGAAAATTACACAGGAACATTTATTGTTTTTAATCCAAGCCAGACCAGTCCTTCTGCAGCTGGTACCGATTGGGATCCACATGGTGGAAGCAAAGGATACTATTGTTTTGCTGAATCAATAGCCCCCTTCTTAAATGACGATTATATTTTTACACCACAAATTTCCTTGAATGGAGCTGGTAGTGAATTGAAATTCTGGGCCAGATCCCTGACTGATACATTTGGACTAGATCGTTTTGAGGTAGGAGTTTCTACAACAGATACCAATCCGGGTAGTTTTACAATAATTTCTTCTGGCCCATACATTGAACCACCAATTGCTTGGACTGAATATACATATGATTTGTCGGCGTATGACGGGGGAGATATTTACATTTCTTTTCATGTGGTTTCTTCAGATTCATTTGTTTTTATGTTGGATGATATTTCTGTAACGGCCAATACTACGGTTGGTGTACAAACTGCTGTTAATAGTGGTACTTCAGATAATATTCAACTTAATGGAGTTGGCACGGGACATACCTATGATGATATGACGGGTGACGTAATGGTAGATATTGTAAACGGTAACAGTCATGATTATGACTGTGTAGATATTTATGTGTCACGATCAGGAACTAGTGCTCAATCATATAATGGAAGTGTTTTGCCAGATTTTGTTATGGATAAAACCTTTGACATTTCACCGACCATAACTACAGGCTCTGGAAGTATTAGTGCTACATTTTATTTTACGGAAGCTGAAGTATTGGGTTGGGAAATGGCCACAGGTGATATGAGAACCAATTTGGTTGCAGCAAGAGGGAATGCTTCATCGGTTACTGAGACCACTGCACTTACTATTGGTTCTTTTGGGGGAGATGTTACATTAACGGGTAACTTTACAGGGCTTGACGGGACTTTTTATTTTGGGCCGAGTACAGCTTTTACTTTGGCTTGCGCAGGTTCTGCAAAGGTTTGGGATGGTGCCAATTGGAGTGGAGGAACTCCTCCAACTGCTGCTAATACAGTGACCATTGATGGCTTATACGATACCAATTTACATGGAAACATAGAAGGCTGTAGCTTAACAGTAAATGTTGGAAATCAATTGACAGTTAGAGGAGGAGATTATGTAAGAGTTAATGGTAATATTATAGTTGACGGTAGTTTAATAATTGAACATCAGGGTAGTGTTGTGCAAACGGATGCGATTACAACGGTAACCAACAACGGAACAATTAACGTACTTCAAACTACTCCAAACTTGGGTTCAAGAGACTTTATGATTTTAGGAAGTCCAATGACAGGTGAGACACGTACAAGTGT
>JAESTG010000399.1 GCA_016763715.1 Flavobacteriaceae bacterium | reverse complement strand
TCATCGCAAGAAGATTCTATTCCAAGTATGTAACAATTTTGTTTCATTTATTTAGGCACGTTTGTTGGTGGTAAAATTAAAACTTTAAAAGCGTATCAAAAAACTTAGGAAAATATTAATCCGAACCTTGGCAATCATTGTGTTATTGCTATTGCTTATTGTGATTATTTTTTCGATTCCCGCGGTTCAAACCATTGTGGCAAAAAAGGTCACTAAAAGCCTAAATGAGACCTACGGAACCAATATACAAATTGATCGCCTAGGGCTTAACTGGAAAGGGGAAGTAGACATTCGCGGTGTTTATATTGAAGATCATCATGGGGATACATTAATCTATTCCGAAGAAATTCAAACTAACATTTTAAGTATTAAGAAGCTTGCCAATGGAAATCCCGATTTTGGGTTTATAGATTTGACTAATGCAAAACTCTTTGTCAAAACATATAAAAATGAAGATGATGATAATCTCTTTATTTTTACTGAAAAATTTGATGATGGAACCTCTCCAAGCGGAAATATCTTCACCCTTCTAAGTGAAAATGTTACTCTCTTAAATACACAAGTGAAAATTACTGATGAGAACATTAAAAATCCAGAGAGCATCAATTTCACACACCTTAATCTGGAAGGAGAAAAATTTAAAGTAATTGGCCCCGATGTATTTGCACAAATTAAGTCACTAACTTTTGATGCCGCTCAAGGTTATAGTATTCAAAATATGCAGGCCGATTTCTCTTATACCTTGGATGCCATTTCGTTTAATGATTTGTTATTAGAAACTACTGATTCTTATATAAAAGGTACTGTAATATTGAATTACGGAGAAAAAGGTCTTTCTGATTTCAACAATAATGTGGTATTTGATGCTCAGATAGAAGATTCAAAAATTTCAACTAATGATCTAAATACACTTTACAATGAATTTGGTAGAAACATTGGCATAAACCTAGAAGGAGATATTAATGGAACTTTAAATGATCTAACTTTTTCTAGAGGTAGATTGACATACGCAAACACGAAGCTATTAGGTACCTATCGGTTTCAAAATTTATTTAAGTCAGAAGAAACATTCATCATTACGGGCACAAATCATACTATTTCTTCCAATTACTATGATTTAAAAAGACTGATGCCCAACCTCTTAGGGACGTCTTTACCAAAAGAATTAAAACCCTTTGGGAATTTCACGACTAAGGGTAAAACTACACTTGAAGGTGATTTACTAACCACAGACAGTAGTATATTTAGTGCTTTAGGGAGTGCAGAGACTCGTCTGGAAATAGGGAATATACAGGACTTTGACAATGCTTTTTATAGAGGAGAAGTCCAATTAATGAACTTTGATCTTGGAAAAATTGCAGGTACGACTTCTTTAGGAGCCGTGGAAGCCGATTTAACTTTTGACGGTCGAGGGTTTACTCCAAAAACTGTTAACACACAAATTAATGGCACCATTTCTTCTTTTATATTTGAAGGATATAATTATCAAAATATAACTGTATCAGGGAGTCTCAAAGACCCCATTTTCAATGGAAAATTAAAAATTGACGACCCCAATTTGAAAATGGACTTCAATGGATTAATAGATATCTCTAAGCACTTTAACCAATACGACTTTGATGCCACCATTGAATATGCCGAACTAAATAAACTCAACCTTTTTAAACGTGATAGTGTTGCCGTATTTGCTGGACGCATTATAATGAATATGCAGGGAACAACAGTAGATGATGCGGTAGGTACCATAGAGTTCTTAGAAACATTTTATCAAACAGAAGTTGATGACTTTTATTTCGATGATTTTTTGATTTCTTCTTATAACACTAAAGATATACGGACCATTGAAATTAAGTCGCCAGACATTATTGACGGTAAAATAAGTGGAAAATTCTTAGTTGAAGATATTCCTAACCTATTTCATAATTCTATAGGGAGCATCTATGCCAACTACATCCCAAATGAAGTAACCACAGATCAATATATTGATTACGAATTTGAAATATATAACAAGATTGTAGACGTATTTGTACCGCAACTTCGGCTTGGAGAGAATACACGAATTAAGGGTTCCGTTTATTCAGACGAATCCAAGTTTAAAATGAATTTTAGATCACCAGAACTACTTTTATTTGATAACTACCTTGGTAAGGTTAATATTCAGTTAGATAATGACAATCCGCTGTTTAATGCCTTTATTTCGATAGACTCACTCCACAACGGGTTTTATAATCTTTCAGACATAAATATCATCAACAAAACCTTAAATGACACACTTTACATTCAATCTGAATTTAAAGGAGGTGATGAACATAATGATATTTTCAATATGCAATTCTATCATACTATAAACCCTATGGGGAAATCTGTGGTTGGAATTAAACGCTCAAAAATCACCTATCAAAATAACGATTGGTTTTTAAATCGTGATAACAACAACAGAAACAAACTCACATTCGACAATAATTTTCGGAATATAACATTGGACTCTCTTACGTTACGACATCAAAATGAGTTGATACGTATGGCAGGAGTCATGAGGGATTCCACTTTTACAGACATTCGATTAGATTTTACCAATGTGGATATTGGAAAACTTGTTCCACAGGTTGATAGTCTGAATTTATCTGGAGATATTAATGGTCGTCTAAATATATTAATGAAGAAAGGGGCTTATTATCCAAATTCAAGAATTGTGGTTAATAAGCTGAATATGAATAATATTGCCTTAGGTGATCTCAATATAAATATTAAAGGAAATAGTGATCTTACAAAGTACAATATCACTTCGAGTTTGGTAAATAACAATATAGAAAACTTTACCGCTGTGGGAAGTCTCGAAGTATTAGGAAAGGGCGCAAATATAGATTTGGATGTGAATTTTGATAAATTCAACTTGAGTGCTTTCAGCCCTTTTGGTGGCGATGTGATTTCAAATATTAGAGGATTTGCAACAGGGAGAACCAAAGTCAAAGGAAATTATAAATCGCCCGATTTAACAGGGAATATTTTTCTCAATGAAAGCGGAATGAAAATTCCATATTTAAACGTTGATCTCGATTTGGAAGAGAATACTTCTATTGCTATTCGCAAAGGTATTTTTGCTTTTTCGCCAACCAAAGTAACAGATACTAAATACGATACAGATGCAATGTTACGTGGTAATATTACTCATGAGAACTTTGGAGATTGGGCAATGAATCTAACCTTGGAAACAAATCGTTTTTTAGTGTTAGATACACCTCCCGATGAAGATGCACTATACTATGGAACTGCATTCATTAGTGGAGTGTCTAAGTTTGTAGGCCCCCTTGATAATTTAGTTATTGATGTAGTAGCTACTACTGAAAAAGGCACCAAATTTAAGATTCCTATCAGCGATGCCACTAGTATTAGTGATGATTCATTCATTCATTTTATTTCCCCTGAAGAAAAGAAAGCACGAACTAATGGTATTATTATTGTCCCACAAGAAGTAAAAGGTCTCTCATTAAATTTTGAATTGGATATTAATGAAAATGCTGAAATAGAGGTTCTAGTTGACAAAAAGAATAACTCCACATTAAAAGGAAGAGGTTTTGGAAACTTATTACTAGAAATAAATACAAACGGTAAGTTTAAAATGTGGGGAGATTTCCTTGTTACTGAAGGCACTTATGACTTTAGATATGGTGGATTGGTTGATAAGACAATCGATGTGGTAGATGGTGGTAACATCACTTGGGATGGAAACCCAACCCGGGCGCGTTTGGATCTAACGGCAAAATATTCAACCGAAGCAAATCCAGCAGGGCTACTTGATAGCCCAGCATTCAACCGTAAAATTGCTGTAGACGTATTAATACACCTTACAGGGGAAATCCTACAACCAGAATTGGATTTCGGGATTCAGTTCCCAGGGGTCAGTTCTACTGTAAGAAGTGAGCTCGAATATATACTTCAGGATAAAGACAAACGACAAACACAGGCGCTCTACTTGGTTTCCACTGGTGGTTTCCAAAGTGATGCAGCTGCAGGAGCAATTACAAGTACATTGGCAGAACGGGTGAATAAACTAGTTGCTGATATATTTTCAGACAGCGACGCAAGATTTAAAGTTTTACCATATTATAATCCAGCCTCTCGAACTGTGGATCAACAAACTTCCGAGCAATACGGGTTCCAATTTTCAAGTCAGTTTTCTGAGAGGCTACTCATAGATGGTAAGGTGGCAGTTCCTGTGGGTGGGAGTAACGAATCTTCAGTGGCTGGGGATATAAGAGTTCAATGGCTCGTAAATGAAGATGGAAGCCTTCGTATCAATTTCTTTAACCGTCAGGCCGGACTTCAATTTTTCGGAGAAGATCAAATTTATGAGCAGGGTGGAGGTATTTCCTATTCGGTAGACTTTGATACTTTCAGTGAATTAATGGAAAAACTTTTCAAAAAGAAAGTGACGCTTATTCCAAAAAATGAACTCCCAATAATGAACGATAACGATAGTTCTCCTGTAAATTTCAAAGCTCCATCTGGAGAGAAAAAAGAAAATGAATAGCTTGTTACAACGAAGCTATCATTGATATTTCAACGTTCACATACTTAGGTAAATTAGCCACTTCAACGGTTTCTCTAGCTGGTGCCGTAGCTTCATCAAAATATTGGGCGTACACTTCATTGATAAGACCAAAGTTCTCCATATCACTAATGAAAATAGAAGTCTTTAACACATGACTAAAATCCATACCAGCCTCGGTTAAAATTGCCTTTAGATTCTCCATTACCTGTCTGGTTTCCGTTTTGATATCATCCAAAACTAGCTCATTCGTAGCTGGATTGAAAGCAATCTGCCCAGATGTAAATAACATATTTCCTTTCAAAACAGCTTGATTATATGGGCCTATGGGTGCTGGAGCACTTGAAGTCGTTATTATTTTTTTCATGTGTAGAAACTAAAAATGATATATACTAAATTATGTAAAGTCTTCAATGTTAATTAACTAACAATCCTAGAGCCCTCGGTCTCGCTCTCTCCGCTTGTCATATTTAATATCACTTAACACCGAACTAGTGATACCAATAAAAAAGTTCCAACTTGTATTTACGGACCCAATGGGAGTCCAATTAAAACGAAGTGTCCAACTCTCTAAATCTCGAACAAACCGAAACTGCGTAAGTGAAACACCTTTGTTTTTAAAATCATATCCCGAAGAAAATCCTACCTTCCAACGTGGCGATAACTCAATGTTAGAACTAAGCATCAATGATTGTGAAGATATTTCGTTTTGCCTAGTACTATTACTGTAGGTGAGGGTGTAGGCCATTCTTACATCCCACGGAATATCATATTGATACCAAGACCGTTCTTTTTCGTCTTTCTTTTTATCCGCTTTCTTATTCACCCTAGAATCCCCAATGGGTCTCGTAGAACCAAATAAATCATCAGGCCTTCCTCCGTTTCGGAAAGTATCATTATCAAAATTCTCTTCATCTTCGTCATCTCCTTCAAAATCTCTACTACTAAAGGAATAATTAAAACTCACATTTCCACGGGTAAGTCTAAATAAACTACCTCCATTATTAATATTGAATTTATCAATACGTTGATTATTATTGTTCAACGCATATGGATCTAATTCACCATTAATATTTAAGTCTAATTTTTTAACAATCGGAATACCTGCTGAAAAAGACACTGGATTTAGTTTTAATGAATCTCTCGAAATTCCGTAGCCACTATTAAAATTCAGGTTATTAATAATAGAGATTTTTCTAAGTTCCGTGGCTGTTGTATCCTTATCACGCACCTTAGCTTCCAACAGATTACTAATCCCAAAGCTCAAGCTACTAGAATAAGTCCTTCCTGGAGCTCCAAAAAGAGTGTTCTCAAACCTAGAGTACTGAACAATCTCTTCATTTACAACAGGGTCTGCGGTCTCAGGAACTACATATTGATCATAAAATTGTTCAAACCCAGGGTTAATGCTATATCCTATACTCGGACGCATAGTATGTCGGATTGTCTGTATTTTTTTATCAGTTCCAAAATCAAACAACCCATAAATTGTAGTTCCTATGCCAGCATTAAAACCGTAAGTTCTATATGCATCAAATCCCGAAATAGTATCTTCCACAACACCACCTTCGCCATCATTTAAATTAACATCGTAATTTCTACGAATAGTCTTTCCTACCCAAGTTTCTTGATAATTAG
>JAESTG010000398.1 GCA_016763715.1 Flavobacteriaceae bacterium | reverse complement strand
TCTCTCTGGTGCCAACTGGACAGATTATAATGAGCACGATCCAGGTGTAACTATCTTTGAAAACATTGCATACACCCTTACTAACCTTTCCTATAAAGTAAACCTCCCCATAGAAGATATTCTTACAGAATCTAAAAATAAAGCCTTCGAGGTCAAAAACAAAGACTATTTCTTAAAAACAAGAAATCGTACTCAACGGAAACCCACCCCCTTAAAATCAGGTGACAATGGCTTCTTTGTAGCTTCGGAAATTCTAACCACCAATCCAGTGATTAAAGAAGACTACCGAAAAATGTTTGTGGATGGTATCCAAAATGTCAAAAATGTATGGGTGAAAACACATAGCCTAGAAGAGTTTGGAAACACAAGTAACTCTCAAAAACAGAATCTCCGTGGACTATATCACATTTTTGTTGAAATGTATGACTATCACGAAGACATGGCCATTCGTCATACAGAGGAAAATCGAATTATCAACAAGGTAAAACAACTATTCCATGCACATCGTAATTTATGCGAGGATATCTATCAAGTTACCATACTTCAGCCCTTCCTCTTAGATCTAAAATTGGAATTAACATTGGATGTTGCTGTGGACGGTGAAGATGTATTTGCTCAGGTTTATTATAACGTCAATGATTATTTAACTCATGAAGCTCGATTTCAATCGCTATGGGAATTGCGGCAAGAAAAAGAGAATATAAATTCTATTTACCAAGGTCCTACCCTTTCCAATGGCTTTATGAAAGACAAAGAACTTCAGCCAAGAAAAAATAAAATATACCTTTCAGAAATAACTAAAATAATTTCGAAAGTAGCTGGTGTGGTGAGTATTGATAAGTTCGAAATAAAAGAGGATTATAGTAACAAGCCATCTTTTGAATATGAAATAACCATACCCGAACAAAAGTCACCTAGATTAAATATCCCTGCTACTAATGAAAAACTCATCTTCAAAACAGCGGATATTGCATTAAAACCAGATGTACGAGAAATTAAAAAAAGATATGTAAGCATTGAAGCAGAACACTATGGCACTTTCAAAACCGTTTCTGAATCTACGAATATGTCACAAATACCTGAAGGCGAATCTTTGGGTATTTCGTCGTTCTATAGTATACGAGAGCAATTCCCTGCAATTTATGGAATTGGGCAATTTGGGTTACCGAAAACAGTTTCTAAAAAGCGAAAAGCACAAGCCAAGCAACTAAAAGCGTATTTACTTCCTTTTGATCAACTCATGTCTAATTTTCTAGCG
This sequence comes from Flavobacteriaceae bacterium, assembly GCA_016763715.1. The sequence goes on along the minus strand of JAESTG010000398.1, from coordinate 2,201 downwards.
CAACTTACCAATCTGTATACTTTATACGATGTACATAAGAATGGTATTCAAACGTATTTTCATCAAGAATTAGAAGACATGCCAGACCTGGCCGAACTCATCAAGGTAGACCCTAAAAACCAAAAAGAACCATTAGATCAATGGGCAGATACCCTGATAAGACTTAATAGCCAATTCGATTCAAACGCTATCCGTAGGTTAAATGAAGTAGCAGATAATTTATTAGCTCGATTTGCTGAACAATTTCCAACTTATGTACTTCAAAAAATAAACACCAGTTGTTTTGGTAAACACTTTACCGATCAAGATTTTGACAAGAAACTGCTATCATGGAAACGGAAATTAATTGCAAACTATGGTCGTCTTAGCTACAATAGAGCTAAAACATTTGATTACACTACCAATCAGGATTCAAACACCAACATTCCCACCCATCAAACTAGTGCTACTATTGTTGAAAAAATAAGTATCCTTTTAGGTATTCACCATTCAGAAACTAGAGACCTATCTGCATTCATAGATCATACCAAAATCACTCCAAAATTGATTCTCGAAGAAGAAATAATATTTCTAAGAGATGATGAAATATTTGTATTAGAGAAACTCGTGGAGGGCATCAAAGACCGTCTGGATTTAACTGGAGAAAACGAAGTTCGCATGAATGACATTCTTTCACTTGGAGTGGTTCAATCCAATTATGGAATTCAGAAAAAAGATAAAGGTGGAAAAACCTACAATATTGTCTTAAAAAAAGACGGCAATCCAGATAATAATATTCAATTGATGTCTGGCTTAGCTAAAAAAGATCTTGAAATAGCACAGGGTCATTCCTTAAAGTTTCTCAAAAAGATGAACGAAAAAAGTGAAGGAATTCACTTAATAGAGCACTTATTGTTAGCTCCACCAATACGAGGAGCATATTTTGGATTTTCATTTGGACTGAAACTTTCCAATAACGAAATCATTACATTCAAGCAAACTAAATTACTAGATAATAACAATAGGAATAGATTTGTACACTCTTTAACGTCCAAACTAGAAGAAGGATCGAAAGTGAAATTCAAAAGAAGCGGAGAACAAGGGGATTTCAGAATAGAAATTTACAAAACTGAAAACAGACCCCTTACTATATCAACTGCTAAATATGTCACAATAAAAGAAGTAGAAAATGTTATTGACTCCCTCGAAAAAATTCAAGACAGCAATGTATCTTTTGAAATTACGGAACGAAAATATTATGCTTATTACGATGACGATAAAATAGTAGATGAATCTTTCTTTTCATTTAGCATGAGTTTTATTTTGCCAAGCTGGCCAGTTCGTTTTCAACAAGAGAGTTTCCAAAAACAGTTTTCTAACATTTTGTACCAACATGCTCCCATCCACATACAATACCAATCTCATTGGTTATGTTTATCTAAAATGAGGGCGTTTGAAAAAACTTATTTCTCATGGCTTAGATTACTTTCCAAGGACGAAATGATACATGATAGAATGCCTGTTGCCTATGAATTGGTTCAGAAAATAAAAGAGTATCGAAATCTCCCTCAGTCATAATGGAGCATCCAGTCCATGTCATAAAATCACAAGAATTTCAGATTGGCTTATCCGATCAAAAAGAGGCGCATCAAATTCAAACGGTTATTAGCAACTTGCAACAATCACGAATCAATGACCTTCTTGACAAAATACTTAATCAATTTGATGACAAAAATGCCATTTATAGATTTAGTTCCATTGAATTAGATTTAGGATCTATCAAAAAATCAAACTATGAAAACGAACTGGTATATCGTCTAGAAGAAGAGCTCACCAAGTATTTAAGTAGCGCGATACTCGAAAATGGTCGAATGAGGGAAGGCCACAGAATCCCAACAAATGAAAGCCAACTGGAAGATCTTGAACATTTTCTACTGAACGGACATCTAAAATGGAATTCGAATAAGATAGAGTCTCCAAGTAAATTGCTCAAAATCCTAACAAAAACAAACCCTGAAGCACTTAGATCCATGTTTAAAAGCGTTGGAAAAGAAGAGCGCATTCGAAAAAGAATGACGTTTCAATTTCGAGATGACGCACTGGAATCCATCATTACATTGGTCGCAAAAGACCTTAATCATGTTCCTCCTGTTGATTCACGGTTTCCTCCCCCGCCGCGAGGGCGGCCTGGTCGTCGTTAATACTCAGGTAGCCTTTAATCT
>JAESTG010000397.1 GCA_016763715.1 Flavobacteriaceae bacterium | reverse complement strand
CCCTTATAAAGGTGGATTGCGTTTTCATCCATCAGTAAATCTTAGTATTTTGAAGTTTTTAGGCTTCGAGCAAGTGTTTAAAAACAGCCTTACTACTTTGCCTATGGGCGGAGGAAAAGGAGGTGCTAATTTTAACCCAAAAGGGAAAAGTGACGCTGAAGTAATGCGTTTTTGTCAAAGCTTTATGACTGAATTATCCCGTCATATTGGTCCAAATACAGATGTTCCAGCAGGAGACATTGGTGTTGGGGGACGTGAGATTGGATATATGTTTGGTCAATATAAACGCATTAGAAATGAATTTACAGGAGTGTTAACAGGGAAAGGTCGTAGCTACGGTGGATCCTTAATACGTCCAGAAGCTACTGGATATGGAAATGTGTATTTTGCGCAAAACATGTTGGAAACCAAAGGAGAAAACTTCAAAGGAAAGACAGTTGTAATTTCAGGCTCTGGAAATGTAGCACAATATGCTGCAGAGAAAACCATGGAATTAGGTGGTAAAGTAGTGACTTTATCTGATTCTTCAGGATTCATATACGACGCAGAAGGTTTGAACACTGAAAAGTTGCAGTTCGTCATGGAACTTAAAAATGAAAAACGTGGACGAATTAAAGAATATGTGACTAAATACCCTTCAGCAAGTTATACCGAAGGTAAAACACCTTGGACTGTAGACTGTGATATTGCACTGCCTTGTGCAACTCAGAATGAACTTGGTGCCGATGATGCTAAAACCTTGGTTGACAATGGTTGTATGTGTGTTGGTGAAGGAGCAAACATGCCTTGCACGCCAGATGCGATTACTGTTTTTCAAGAAGCAAAAATATTATTTTCTCCTGGGAAAGCATCTAATGCTGGTGGAGTAGCCACTTCTGGATTGGAAATGTCTCAAAATTCACTTCGCCTAAGTTGGACGAGAGAAGAGGTAGATACCAAGTTACACACAATTATGAACGATATTCACTCTGCTTGCGTAAAGTATGGAAGAGATGGAGGTGGTTATGTAGATTATGTGAAAGGGGCTAACGTTGCTGGCTTCGTAAAGGTAGCAGATGCTATGTTAGAACAAGGAGTTGTTTAAATACAACCAAAAATACAGAAAGAAAAGGTTGCCTAAAACGGCAGCCTTTTTTTGTGGGTAATCCTGCAATAAATAGTATCTTAGCGTGTTTATGTATGTTGAATACAATTGCTCCAATAGCTATGAAGCACTTTACTATTTTAGGTTTGTTTTTTATATCCCTGTTGGGATATTCTCAGAATTTTGAAGATGAATGGACCGGATTGTTCTCTTATGCTTCAGTAAAAGCTATTTCTCATGGAAATGACCAAGTTTTTGCTGGAACCGAAAATGCAGTATTTTCATATGACCTTATTAGTCAAGAATTAATCACTATTTCTACAGTAAATGGGCTTTCTGGGGAAAGTATCTCAAGTATATATTACAGCGAAGGTTTTGGCCTTTTAGTAATTGGTTACGAAAATGGGCTAATTGATATAAAAATAGACAACGACGATGATATTCTAAAGGTGGTCGATATTCTTGAAGAACCGACCATTCCACCTGACCGTAAGCGTATTAATGGTTTTTACGAATACAATGGCAACCTCTATATTTCAACTGAATTTGGAATCTCCGTTTACGACCTTTCCCGATTGGAATTTGGAGACACTTATTTTATTGGGGATTTAGGAGCATTGCTCAATATTACTCAAACTACAGTTTTAGAGCCTTATATCTATGCTTCTTCTTTGGGTGGTGGTTTAAGACGTGCCATGGTGGAAGATGATAATTTAATTGATTTTGAACAATGGGAAGCTTTAAGCCCAGGGGTTATTAATTTAAAAGGTGTTGTGACCCTAGGGAGTGAAATATTTGTCGCAAGAAATGATAATATAATTGCCAGGCTTCAGGGTTCAAGTTTAGTAGGTGTTAGTAATATTAATCAAAAAATAGTCGATTTTAATTCCGAAGATGACATTTTAACCATTACAACTGATAAGGCAATCCAAGCGTATACTCCAGGATTTAATTTAACTGCCTCAGTAACTTTTTTGCCCAACTTCGATTTTGTACTACAGTCGGGTATTTCTTTGAATGGTTCTTTTTATATGGGAACTAAAGAGTTAGGCATGTTGGCAGTACCTTACAATACAACGACTGCCAATCAATTATTGCCAGAAGGCCCCCTTTTAAATCAGCCTTTTTCGTTGGATACAAGCGCAGGTCAGCTTTGGGTGTCTTATGGTGATGTCTCTCAAACATTTGACCCATTTCCATTGGATTTTTTAGGAGTAAGTAACTTGAAAGAAGAAGAATGGATTAACCTGACACCCGATACTCCCTTTTTATCTGGAGCAAGTGACTTGGTTGAAGTGAAAATAAACCCTTTCAACCCAAGTGAAGTATATATATCTTCTTTTCAGAAAGGATTATTAAGAATTACCGAGCAAGTGCCAGACAAACTATTTGACGAAACTAACAGTACTTTGGAACGTGTTTTCATTGATGGTGACGATGCGGGAATCAGAATTTTTGGTTCCGAATTTGATCGTGATGGAAATCTCTGGTTTGTACAGTCGAAAATCAATGATGGACTCATAAAGTTGTCCATTTCAGGACAAATTCAAAAATTTAACTTCGAAGCCTTAATTGATGGAGAAAAAGAATCGGCCCTCACACATCTCACTATAAGTAGAGAGGGATTTGTATTTTTTGGAACCCAAAAAAATGGGATGTTAGGTTATAATCCCACAACCAATTCTTTTAATAGAATTACAGAAACTACTGGAAACGGAAATTTACCTTCCACTCAAGTTCGATCTTTGGCCTTTGATAATCAAAACCGCCTTTGGATAGGAACTGCCCGTGGATTGAGAGTATTATTCAACGTTGCAGGGTTTTTTGAAGAAGGGGCCAATGTAGAAGCACAATCCATCATTATTGAAGAAGATGGGGTAGGGCAAGAATTGCTCGTGGGACAAACCATTACCGATATTGAGGTAGATGGCTCAAACAATAAATGGGTGGCAACCTCATCTTCTGGGGTTTTCTATTTTTCACCTAACGGACAAGAGACGCTCTTACGATTTAATAAAGATAACTCACCATTACCATCAAATAATGTACAAGATATCGCAATCGATGAGTTGAGTGGAAGGGTCTATTTCGCGACCGTAAATGGTTTGGTTGCCTTTGATGGAACCTCAACTGCTCCACGAGATGATTTGGAGAATGTCTATGCATTCCCTAATCCAGTTCGACCTGGTTTTACAGGAAATGTCACTATCGATGGCTTAACAGCCAATGCTAACGTGAAAATTACAGATATTGAAGGAAACCTTGTGTTTGAAACTACGAGCGAAGGAGGAAGTGTTCTTTGGGATACGAGCGCCTTTGGACAGTATAAAGTAGCATCAGGTGTTTATATGATATTGATTACTACAGACGACGCATTGGAAACGAAAGTATCAAAAATAATGATTGTTCGATAAGATGCAAGTCTCTACTCGCGCACTTGTTTTTTCTGCCTTAAAATATGCCGAAGCCGATTTAATTGTCACTTGTTTTACGGAAGATTACGGGCTTAAAACCTATTTACTTAGAGGAATCTTGAAATCGAGAAAAGGTAAATTGCGCACTTCCTTATTTCAACCACTTACATTGCTGCAATTGGAGGCGCTTCATAAGGATAAAGGAACTTTGGAGCGTATTTCTGAAGCTAAAGTTTTACAAGCCTATCAGAGTTTACATACTGAAGTAGTAAAATCCTCCATCGTGATGTTTTTAGCTGAGATGCTTAAAAACTCCATTAAAGAGGAAGAATCCAATCCCGATTTGTTTGAATACATTACTAGCGCTTTGCAGTGGCTCGATTTACATGATGCTGTGGCCAATTTTCATTTGCTTTTTTTACTGAAATTAACCACCTATTTAGGTTTTTATCCAGATACTTCAAATAGTGAACTTCCCTATTTCAATCTTATGGAAGGGAATTTTCAAAATCGATTAATTGGAGGCTATTGTCAAGAGGGTGAGGTCGTAGAAACAATCAAAGGGTTTTTCGGCATAAATTTTGATGCTTTAATTCAGAAAAAAACCACCAAAAACCAACGATTTGGAGCTCTTAATTTGCTATTGTTATATTATCAGTTACATTTGCAGGGCTATAAAAAACCCAAGTCATTATTGGTGTTAAACCAACTTTTTAATTAACATGCGAACCCTACTATTTTTCCTATGTTTCATAGGATTTTCCATATATACTTTTGCCCAAAAAATTCAGGTTCTTGACCAAGAAAATCAAGAACCAATTTCTGCGGTTGCGGTTTTCAATTCAGAAAAAACAAAAACAGGAATTACTGATTTTGATGGCTATGTGGATATTTCGAATTTCTTGGATGACGAAAAGATAAATTTTCAACATATCTCCCATGATGTTTTGATCCTTACTAAGGCCAAAATTATTGCTGCAGGGAACAAAGTGTTACTTAAATTTCAGTCAAGTCAGTTAGACGAAATTATACTTTCCGTGGCTAAGTTTGGACAACGTAAAAGAGATATTCCACAGCAAATCGTTAGTGTAACCAGTGAAGATATACGCTTCAGAAATCCGCAGACGGCTGCAGATCTTTTGGAGAGCAGTGGGCAGGTATATGTGCAAAAAAGCCAATTAGGTGGTGGAAGTCCACTTATTAGGGGGTTTTCTACTAATCGCCTTTTGATTACTGTGGATGGAATACGTTTCAATACAGCGATTTTTCGTGGCGGAAACGTACAAAATGTGATTTCTATCGACCCATTTGCTGTAGAGCATACCGAGGTTATTTTAGGCCCTGGATCTGTTGTTTATGGAAGTGATGCCGTTGGAGGAGTGATGAATTTTTACACCCAAAAACCTCGTTATTCTTTCAAGGATGGTCTGGATATTTCGGGAGGTGTAGTGGGAAGGTATTCTACAGCAAGCAATGAAAAAACAGGTCATTTCGATTTAAATTTCGGAATGAAAGAATGGGCATTTTTAACCAGTGTAACCTATACCGACTTTGATGATCTTAGAATGGGAAGCAATGGTCCAGATGATTATCTTAGGAATGAATACGTAGAAACCATTAATGGCATAGATACGGTAGTTGAAAATGATGACCCACGCGTGCAACGATTTACAGGCTATGACCAGATTAATTTCATGCAAAAGGTACGCTATTCATCTTCGAAAGAATGGGATTTTAATTTGGGGATGTTTTACACAACTACAAGCGATTACCCACGCTATGATAGATTGATTAGAAAACGTAATGGACAATTACGTTCTGCTGAATGGTATTATGGCCCACAAGAATGGATAAGCGGAAATTTGCAAATATCGCATCAACAAGATGGGGTGGCGCTTTTTGATGATAGTAAATTTACTTTGAGTTACCAACGATTTAAAGAAAGTCGAAACCATAGAGATTTTGGCGACACCATTTTATTTGAAACGGATGAAGTGGTTAATGCTTATACTGGAGGATTAGATCTCACAAAGAAGATTGGAGAATACAATTTGTTTTATGGAGCCGAATATGTATATAACAAAGTTGGAAGCAAAGGAAAGCAAACCGATGTCACTAATGGAGTCTCTACTCCAAATGCTTCTCGTTATCCAGATGGTTCCATTTGGCAGTCCATGGCGTTGTACGCTAGCGTACAGTCTAAATTTTCAGAAACGGTTTCTCTTCAAGGTGGTTTACGTTATAGTCATATTTTATTAGATGCCGATTTTACTGAAAACAATCAATATTTTGACCTTCCTTTTTCTGAAGCAAACGTAAACACTGGAGCCTTGACTGGAAGTGCTGGAATCACTTGGCAACCGAATAAAATTCTAGGGTGGCGTTTGAACTTCGGAACTGCTTTTAGAGCACCCAATGTAGATGATGTCGGGAAAATATTTGACAGTGAGCCTGGCAGCGTAGTAGTTCCTAATCCAGACGTAGAAGCTGAATATGCCTACAACGGAGAAATAGGAACCACTTTAAATTTCGAAAATGTAGTTAAGTTAGATTTGGCAGCCTATTATACCGTATTAAAGGACGCATTGGTGCGTAGAGACTTTAATTTAGATGGTGAAACTACTATATTATATCAAGGGGATGAAAGTAATGTCCAAGCCATTCAAAATGCGGGTCGAGCCGAAGTTTATGGTTTTGAAGTAGGAATGGAGGTAAATTTTTGTGAATCATTGCAATTATTAGCTCGTTACAATATCACCGATGGCTTTACAGTAGAAGAAGATGGTAGCGAAGTGCCTATTAGACATGCGGCACCTCAATTTGGAAATACCCACTTAATTTTCAAAAAAGAAAAGTGGAAGTTGGATGCTTTTATAGATTTCAATGGTCAATTTGATTTTGAGGATTTGGCACCTAGCCAACAAAACAATGCATTTCTATATGCTACTGACGCCAATGGAGATCCCTTTTCACCATCGTGGTATACGTTGAATATTGTGAGTCAGTACCAAATAACGAACGATTTACAATTAACGGCTAGCCTTGAAAATATCACGAACCAACGGTATCGTCAATACTCCAGTGGAATTGCTGGTGCAGGACGCAATTTAATTATTTCGGCTTCCTATAAATTTTAGATTTCGACTTTCAAAATGCCACTAAGCACTATTCCTACCTGCATTAATGTTTCCAAATAACGAACGAGTCACCATTTTTTCAAGTACTTCCAGACGTTCAGCATTGCCGTTTTCTTGTTTTAGTTTCTTAATTTCACGTAACGCAAACTGCTGTATAGTGAGCAATGGTAATACTATCTTTTCTCGTACGGCGATAGATTCACGCATGGCCTTGGAGTCTTCCATTAATTCAGAATAGCCAGTTACTTTTAAAAGCATGGCTTTACTTCGTTTGTATTCTTCATGAATTAGGATCCAAAAATTACCAAATTCAGGGTCGTCCTGCATATAAGTTGTTAAAGGAAAGAAAGATTTGGTCAAACTCATCATACTATTTTCCAATAAAGCTCGGAAGAAAGCCGAGTTGTCATAGAGCGACTGTACCTTGTCGAATTCATTATTATTCAGAAAAGAAGATAATGCTACCCCAACTCCATAAAAGCCAGGCACGTTTTGTTTTAATTGACTCCAACTTCCCACAAAAGGAATAGCGCGCAGCTCACTGAAAACCAATTGTGAACCCTTTCCACGTTTGGATGGCCTACTTCCAATATTGGCCTTGGCGTAGTATTTTAAGGTACTCATTTGCTCTAAATAAGGCAAGAACTTTGGATGACCTTTAAAATCTTTGTAGGCTTTATAACTTAATTCTGCCAATCGATTCATGGTGTCTCTGTCAGCTTCGGAAAGGGTGTTGGCCTCATCGCTAAATACTTCGTTGGCAATCCCCGAACTAAGCAATTGCTCCATATTATATTGACAAGAATCCTTGGTTCCGAAGTTAGAACTAATGGTCTGTCCTTGCACTGTAAGTTGTACTTCTTCATGTTCTACAGTATTTCCCATAGAAGCATAAAATTGATGTGTTTTTCCTCCTCCACGTGCTGGAGGTCCGCCCCTACCATCAAAGAATACAGCGGTAATTCCGTATTCTCTTGAAACTTCCGTGAGGCGTTCTTTGGCGGTAAAGATGCTCCAATTGGCCATCAAATATCCCCCGTCCTTAGTTCCATCACTAAACCCTAGCATAATGGATTGTCGTTGCCCACGTCGTTTTAAATGGGCTACGTATTCTGGATTGGTGTAAAGCGTTTTCATCACTTGGTCTGCCACTAAAAGATCTTCCACTGTTTCAAACAAAGGAACCACATCTACCGTAGGTTCTTTCCAGTCACACAGGCGTATCATTGCAAAAACCTCTAAAACGTTAACTACACTCCCGTTGTTACTTATAATATATCGATTGCATCCCTGCTCTCCATTTGTTTTTTGAATTTCCTTCATCGCATAAATAGACGCAATGGTTTTTTGGGCGATTTCTTCGGATAGAATCTTTGGATCAATACCTCCTGTTAGCGTACTCAAGGCTGCAATTTTTTCTTCTTCGGAATAATTTGCATAAGGCTTATTGAATAAGCTAGGGATACTTTCTGAAATATGGGTCACCACCGTAGTATGCACTCGCGAATCTTGTCGAATATCTAAGGTAGCAAAGTGCAAACCAAATAGTTGGACTTTATGCATCAAGTCGGAAACCAAATCAACAAACAATGATTGGTGTTCTGTAACAAGTATGTCTTTTATTTTATGGAGTTGTTGTAGGATTCCTTCGGGAGTGAGGGTTGCTTGTTTCGTTGGGAGGGTTAAATGTTTATAGACATCTGCTTCTAAGGCCATCACTAGTGGTTCAGCACCTTTGAAAGTGATGCGACGACGTAAATTCCGAAGATCTTTATGGTAGTTTTTCAGAATAGTATGTCGCAAACGATCCGCAACCTGTAGGGTAATTTCAGTAGTCACAAAAGGGTTTCCATCTCGATCCCCGCCTGGCCAAAACCCAAGATTGATTACTTGATTTTCCAAAGGCTCCCCTTCAAATATGTTATTCTGAATATAATTATAAATAGTGCCCACACTGTGGTAAAATACGTGCTCCAAGTACCAAATTAAACTCACTGCCTCGTCATAGGGTGTAGGCTTCTGTTTTTTAAAGAACGGAGTTTTCCCTAGTTGAGCTAATAGAGATTTGATGTTATCCAAGTCATTTTGCTCAATGGCATGCGCCAAATCGGTAATAATCCCGAGCACTGGTCCAGGATAGAATTGGGTGGGATGTGCAGTTAAAACGGTACGAATTTTAAACCGTTTCAAATACTGTTTTAACTCTTCTAATTTATTTTTATCCTGAGCTTCTTCCTTCACATTTCGAAGCGTTCCACGCCCATCCATATTGTTAATGATAGGGAATGTGGCCTCTTCCACTGCATCAAATAACACTACTTGTCGCTCAATATACTGTATAAACCGAAATAGTAATTGTGTGCGTTCCTCGGGATTACGATGTTCCTGATATTGGGAAAAAAAAGCCTCCACGATCTCCGTCGGATTTTGTCCATTTTTGAACCCTTTCTCACACACCTCTTGAAACAAGGGCAACAACACCCCTGTATGTGAAATCGCATCGAAAGGCAACGTCATAAAAATGCTGTTATAAATCTGATATTTGGACAGCACATGCTGTTGAAATCGTTCGAGTTTGGTATGTGTCATGGATCTTTTGTTAGAAAGATAAAGATAGAGAAAAATAAATGCAAAGTGTGTGTTTATAGGGGTTTATGTGAGAAAACGATTTCGCAATACAATCCTTATTAGGTCTAATTGGCTAGGATTTTTAGTGGAGTTTGAGGAAAACCGTAACTCAGCCATCAAGGATTCGCTATATTTATTTTTCTCCCCAATAGAAACTTAGTTTCTAGTATTTCATTTTTTAAGATTAGATAATTCCTATTATAGTTTGGATGATGTTTTCATTGAAGTTGTATGGCCTATCTCTATTTTGAATATGAATCAGATAAAACACAAATTATGAAGAAATACTATCTACAAAATGGAACAGAACAATATGGGCCATTTGATATTTCAGAATTGAACACGAAAAATATTACTCGAAAAACCCTAGTATGGTACGAAGGGATTCCTGATTGGATAGTAGCAGAAAAAATTAAAGAGTTACTTGAATTATTTGAGCATAGTATGCCTCCGCCAATAAAAAACAAAACAAGTATTGTTTCTTCAGAATCTAAAAAGAAAAAGGCTTCTAAAAAGATTGTCAAAAATTTGGTGCCATTAGTATTAATTATTGGAGCTTTCGTTATTGCCTTTGTGGTTATCACTTTGGTTACATACAATAGTAGTGATTTAAGCCCTGCATCATATGCAGAGAAGAGAATGTCAATTGAAGAGATAGAAAATGCAGACCCGATTCGTTTTTTAAGTGCAAAAGGGAAGTATAACGAAAGTTTTTGGGGGACTAAAATTAAGATAAGAGGATCAATATCGAATACTGCTACTATGGCAGATTATAAAGATGTCACTGTTCGTGTTACGTATTATTCAAGAACTATGTCTGTTCTAGGTTCGAAGGAATACACTCTTTATGAGGTTTATAAACCCAGAACTACGACACCTTTTAGATTAGATATTGCCAATTTTAAGGATGTGGATACAATCCGTTGGGAGGTTATTAGTGCGCTGCCACACTAAAAATAAATGATGTAATG
>JAESTG010000396.1 GCA_016763715.1 Flavobacteriaceae bacterium | reverse complement strand
ATTAAAAAAGATGAAAAATAACGGATGAAATTGAAAAACACCATAGCTAGTTCTCTTTTCGGCTTTCTTTTTAGCCTTGCTATTCTGTTTCCATCCGTAATTCAGTTTACACATTTATTTGAAGAACATGAGGACGTTGGTTGTACCGAAACAGTACACCACATTCATGAAAAGAAAATTGAATGCAAAATTCATGATTTTCAACTTACTCCCTTCCATTTTGATTCTTTAGAGGTATATAGCGAATTAACCATAACGAATTATCCCGAAAAGGATGAAGAGGTTACTTCTCTTTTTTATTCTGAAAAAACACATGACTTTCTTCTTCGCGGACCACCCGCAACTTCTTAATTACCGATTCTCAACTAGTACTTAATTAAGAAAAATAAAATTTATGAAATTCATATTCAGCCTTGTGCTGGTATCGTTTATTTCGTTCAATTTTTATGGACAAAACGAACTAAGCGGAACCATAACAGACAAAAACGATGCCTCAATATTGGCGACCATTTATATCCCGCAACTTGAAAAGGGTACGACTTCCAACATGGACGGGATCTACTCTATTTCAAACTTACCTTCGGGAACTTATACAATTATTTATACATCATTAGGCTTTGCAAGTAAGTCTATCAAATTATCATTTGGTAAAGACACTAGTCTAATTCAAGACCTCGTATTAAAAGAAAGCGCTATCGAAATGGAAGAAGTAATATTATCCACTCCCTTCCATAAATTACAAACCGACAACGTGATGAAGGTGGAAAGAATTACGACAAACTCCCTTATAACTAGTGGAGCAGTGAACCTCTCGCAGGGAATTTCAAATATCCCTGGTGTTTCCACCATCAGCACAGGAAACGGTATTGGAAAACCTGTAATTAGAGGCCTAAGCAGCAACCGTGTTTTAGTTTACGCCCAGGGAGTGCGGCTAGAAAATCAACAATTTGGAGATGAACACGGGCTTGGAATTAGCGGGTCAGGGATAGAAAGTGTCGAAGTAATTAAAGGACCTGCATCGCTTCTCTATGGTAGCGACGCTTTAGGAGGTGTATTATACCTTAACCCAGAACGATTTGCTTCTTCTAGTGAAATTAACGTAGATGGAAGCTCCTCCTATTTTTCAAATACACGAGGAATAAATAGTACTTTGGGAGTGAAAGCGTCTGGAGAACGGTTTAAATTTATTATTCGAGGAGGACACACAAATCACGCCGATTACAAAACTGGGGATGACGTACGGGTTAGTAATTCTCGCTACAACGAATACGATTTAAAGAGTGGAGTTCGCTTTCAGAACGCTGCTTGGAAATCGACAGTTCGCTATAACTATAATAAAGCTTCTATTGGAATTCCTGAAGAAATTGGTGAACAAACGACCTCTAGAAAATTGTCTCTTCCGTTTCAAAAGATTGACAACCATATTCTTAGTTGGAATAATACAATATTCTTTGCAAAATCAAGTGCCGACGTTAAGGTAGGATACCTACATAATGATCGTCGTGAATTCGAAGAAACGGTCAATGATGCAGACTTACGGCTTAAATTACGGACCTTCAACTATGATTTGAAATATAACCTGCCCGATTGGGGTAAATTTGAAACCATCGTTGGGATGCAGGGAATGTTTCAGAATAACAAAAACTTTGGAGCCGAAATTTTGATTCCGAATGCTGATAAAACAGACCTTGGAATCTTTGTCACTTCACATTATCACTTAGATAAAGTTGATTTGCAAGCTGGAATACGATGGGATACTAGGAGTATTACTACGGAAGCTGCTGGTGACCCTTCAAATTTTGATTTTATTCCCATACTTGATAAGGATTTTACAAGTTTCAATGCGGCTCTAGGTGCTAAAGCTGACCTTTCAGAACAATTCTTAGTACGATTAAATTTGGCTACTGGCTTCCGAGCTCCTAACCTTGCTGAATTGACTTCCAATGGAGTGCATGAGGGCACCAACCGCTATGAAATTGGAAATGCAAATCTGAACAACGAACAGAATGTGCAATTGGATTTGTCTCTAGAATTCAGAAATGAACATTTTGAAATCTTTGCTAATGGATTTTATAATGGTATAGACAGTTACATTTTTATTACGCCAACTGATCAAGTAATTGAGACCAATTTGGTATTTAATTATGTGCAATCGGATGCCTTTTTGTATGGTGGAGAATTGAGCTTTCACCTGCACCCTCACCCACTCGATTGGCTGCATTTAGAAAGTAGTTTCGAAACAGTTACGGGAGAGCTAAAGGGTGATGGATACTTGCCTTTAATCCCTGCAAATAATCTTCGTAACACCCTCCGATTTGAATTTGTTGATGGAACTCTCTTAACTAATAATTTTGCATTTATCACATTTGAGAACACTTTCAACCAAAGTAACAATAGTGATTTTGAGACTCCAACAAAAGCTTACTCACTACTAAGCATTGGCACCGAAACTCAAATTGAGTTTGACAAAATAAAAGTGAAAATTGGATTTAGTACAACAAATCTAACCAATAAAAGTTATATAGCCCATTTGTCCAGACTCAAAATGGATGGTATCGCAAATATGGGGCGTAGTTACAATTTCAACATAAAACTTGAAATATAACTAGCTAGCAAGATTACAAAATAAAAGGCCTTACTAGAAATAATAGCTAGTAGGGCCTTTTTAATGTGATGTCCTTATATTATTCGTTTACTTCTACTTCAATAGTTTGCATTTGACCTGTTTTTTCCGAAGAAAATACAAAGGTATAAATCCACATTAAGGTAAAGGTTGGTACAAAGTCTGTAAAGGGTAAAATCTCTTCAACAAAAACAATCCAGGAAGCAATTTTACCTGTATTTCCTTCATACATATCTCTCATCTTTTTTGCAGCATAGGGTGCCCAAAGAATATCAAGGAAAGGTCCTACTAGAGGAATAAACATTGTTGTCATACCCACAATATCATAGATAATCCCCTTCCGAAGTAGTTTGTATTTGTTATTTTTCATGAATAAGTGTTGTGTTTATACTACACTATTCAACGCAACAAACATACCAAAGATTGTACTTCTTAAAATTAGAATTATGATAAGTTAGTACTTATTAATTTCAGAAACTCATTTCGGGTCTCTATTTTCTGAAACTGACCTCGAAATCCTGATGTCGTGGTAACACTATTTTGTTTTTGAATCCCTCGCATCATCATGCACAAATGGGAAGCTTCAATCACCACTGCCACACCTTTGGGTTTCAAAGTATCATTGATGCATTCTAATATATCATGTGTAAGACGTTCCTGCACTTGAAGTCTTCTGGCGAACACATCCACCACTCTTGGTATTTTACTAAGTCCAACTATCTGACCATCTGGTATATAAGCAATATGTGCCTTTCCATAGAAGGGTAATATATGGTGTTCACAAAGCGAATACATTTCAATATCTTTAACAATCACCATATCATTATAGTCTTCTGCAAACATAGCACTGCGCAAAATTTCAGCTGGATCCTCACAGTGTCCAGAAGTAAGATACTGAATTGCTTTAGCAGCTCGCTCTGGTGTCTTTATGATACCTTCACGGTTAATATTTTCCCCCACTCCTTTCAGAATATCGGTATAATTAATTTTAAGTCCGTTAGTAACTTCCTCGTCGTATTCCTCAAAATGTTTATATGACCCCATATTAAGTTTTCAATTTTTCTGTATAAAATTTTTGATTTTCTCCACTTTATGGAGTTATAATGAACTGGCTATTAGATTATTATTTGTTATCGTCGTTATAGTTGAAGTAAACTCCTTCCGTCTTGTGAAAGGACTTGTAAATACTTTATGCACATATAATAGCTCCTGATTTCAATCAAATTTACCAATAAAAATTTGGTTTTAACACAATCTTGAGTATTTAACTTTTCATTAATAATACGCCCTCATTTAGAGTGCTATTTTTACGCTGAACTCAACTTTGCAAACAACTAAACCATTTTAATGAAACACTACTGGTTATTGCCTCTTATCTTTTTTTTAACCCTTTCCTTATTTTCACAAGAGAAAAAAAACCTTGAGGTTACTCGCATATCCAATCCACCCAAAATTGATGGTTTGTTAGACGATTCAATTTGGAATTCATTACCCGCTTATGGTAATTTTAATATGTACCAACCTGGAAATGACGGAGAAGTCTCGGAAGCCTATCGCACAGAGGTGAAAATGGCGTATGATGACAAAGCTGTATACGTAGCTGCGTATATGTACGATCCCAATCCAGAAGAAATATTAAGCCAGTTTTCACAGCGAGACGAAGTTTTTGTACAAGCAGATTATTTCGCAATTGCTCTAAATACCTATAACGACGGAATTAACGAAACTCACTTTTTTGTAACCAGCGCAGGTACTATTGGAGATGCTATTTCCACTCAGAATGATTTTGATTTTAGCTATAATGTGGTTTTTGAATGTAAAATTTCAAAAGATGACAAGGGTAGGTACGCAGAATATAAAATTCCGTACAATGCTTTGAGATTTCCCGAGGTAGAAGTACAAGATTGGAGTGTCAACTTTTACCGCAGACTGGCCACACAAAACGAAACTCACACTTGGAACTTTATTGATAACAGTATAGGGCGAAAATCTCAACACAGTGGTACTATCACTGGCGTAAGAGATATTAACCCTCCCGTAAGGCTTACTTTATTCCCCTTTGCGCAAGGTGTAGTAACTAGCTTTGATGGAGAAACAGAAACCAGTTTTTCGGCTGGGCTTGATGTAAAGTATGGTCTGAGTGATAGTTTTACCCTCGATGCCACACTAATACCTGACTTCGGGCAGGCATCATTTGATGAAGTAACCCTCAATTTAGGGCCA
The DNA here is from genome assembly GCA_016763715.1 of Flavobacteriaceae bacterium. Next base: position 2,102 of record JAESTG010000396.1, on the reverse strand, counting down.
TTTGAGCAGACTTTTTCCGAAAACAGGCCTTTCTTTACAGAAGGTGTAGATCTATTCAGAAAAGGACGAATATTCTTCTCGCGGCGTGTTGGTGGTGAACCAAGTGGAGAGGTTGATGATTTAGGAGAAAATGAAGAAGTTCAAAGCTTCCCGAATAAAGTAAACTTACTAAACGCTTTAAAGATTTCTGGAAGAACACAAAACAAACTTGGTGTTGGATTTTTCAATGCCGTTACCGAAAAAACCTACGCCACAGTAAATGATACCATCACTGGCCAAAGTAGAAAAGTACTTGTTGAGCCACTAGCCAACTATAACATATTTGTTCTAGATCAACAGTTTAATAACAATTCTTCTATTTCCTTAATTAACACCAATGTAACTAGGGATGGTAGTTTTAGAGATGCTAATGTCTCTGCGCTCGTATTTAATGTGACAGATAAAGGAAATAGATTTCGAACTTCAGGTCGAGCCGTTGTGAGCAATGTGATTAATGAAGATGGCATTACTACTGGTTTTATGTCTGAACTTGATATCTTCAGAATTAAAGGAAACTTTAGATATCGAGTTGGTCATGATTTTGCAAATACTACCCTCAACATCAACGATCTTGGAGTTAACTTCAGAAATAACTTTAATAATTTTGTAGTAGGTACATCCTATCGCATTTTTGAGCCCACCAAGTACTTTAATAATTACAATATAGGCATTACTTTTAGACATAGAAGGTTGTATAAACCCAATATTCAAACAGGTAATAACCTCAGTTTAAATCGGTTCTTCGTTGCAAAACCTCGCTTTGCATTTGGTGGCTTCTTAAGATATATTGGAGAGAATGATGACTATTTTGAACCAAGAGTTGATGGAAGGTTCGTAACTTTCAATCAAAGTTTGGGTGGCCGCCAATGGATTTCGACCGACTTTAGAAAGAAGTTTGCCGTAGATGCAGGTGTTGGCTGGAGAAATCATATAGGTACGCCACAACGACAACTATTCTTTGATTTTGAACCTCGTTATCGTTTCTCTGATAAGTTATTACTAATTTTCTCTACCGATCTTTCTCTTCGGAAAAACATGTTTGGTTATGTAGATAATACAGATACAGATGTATTCTTTGGTCAACGAGATATTACGAGTCTTGAAAATCAAATTTCAGCTAGTTACAATTTCGACCCCTACAAGGCCATTGATTTGAGCTTCCGTAATTTTTGGAGTGTAGCCGATTATAGTGAAGGTATATTCTGGATACTGGAAGAGGATGGATCCAGAACCCTAACCGATTACGACATCACAGAGAATGACCCCAATCGAAATTTCAATATCTGGAATCTTGACTTAAGCTTCCGCTGGCGTTTTGCACCAGGTAGCGAAGCCACATTACTCTATAGAAATCAAATTTTCAAGCAAGATGAACAGGCAACTTTAGATTACGGAGAGAGTTTAAGTAATCTTCTCAATGAACCTACTCAACACACTGTATCACTTAGAATTACATATTTTATAGATTATAATAATGTAAAGTATTTATTTGGTAAAAGAGGAAGAAATAGTCAACCGTAATTTGCATTGATTACATTCCAGTATTCACATAGAAACTTATAAGACGTGCTATTGTCGGTGAAATTTCAAAGTAGTATTTTCACCTCTTATTATGAACAATGATTTCAGCAAAAAATATTCATAAATACTACGATCGACTCCATGTCTTAAAAGGTGTTAATCTAGATATAAAGAAAGGAGAAATAGTTTCTATAGTGGGAGCTTCTGGTGCTGGTAAAACTACCCTGCTTCAAATTATAGGTACGTTGGATGGTTTTTCTGAAGGTGAACTTATCATTGCCAATACAGTGATTGCAAACTTAAATAGAAAAGCATTGGCCAAATTCAGAAATGAAAATTTGGGTTTTATTTTCCAATTTCATCAACTTTTGCCCGAATTTACAGCCTTAGAAAATGTTTGTATTCCCGCATTTATAAAGAAAACACCTAAGGCTGAAGCCGAAAAGCAGGCCAAAGAACTACTTGCCTTCCTTGGACTTACCCACCGTGAGCATCACAAACCAAATGAGCTCTCGGGAGGAGAACAACAACGTGTGGCTGTT
>JAESTG010000395.1 GCA_016763715.1 Flavobacteriaceae bacterium | reverse complement strand
TACCTTCAATAATATTTTTTTCAATTTTTTCAAGAGAGGATTGTAATGGGTAGAATTCAATCATGTTTCTAACTAGAGAAATCCCATTTACCATAGGCACTTTAGCCTTGGTTAGCAACGACATGGCTTGTACAAATTGGGTGACATAGACTTTTCTAAGATAACTGCCTAAAATTGGAATTTTTAATTTGAAAGTATCTGCTCTTTGTCGATACCAAGATTGTTTTTTGAGATAACGAAACGGGAAGGGAAGTGTCAAAAAGAAAATTATAATAAAACCACCGTAGGAGGTGATAAAATTAGAAATATCGACAATCACTTGGGTAATCCAAGGCAGTTCAACCTTTTGTTGTTTAAAAATATCTACAAACATAGGGACCACAAATTGCATCATAAAATAGACGACAATAATTGCTGTAAATAGAATGACAATGGGGTGGGAGAGTGCACTGTATACTTGTCTTTTCTGTTCATTTTTTTGTTTGTAAAACGAAAACAGATCGTTTGTAATATCATAAATCTTACCTGTCTGCTCTCCAATTTTGACTGCTTGATATTCATAGGCAGTAAAATGAGGGTGAGCTTCCATAACTTCATACAAGGATTTACCCGCAACAATTTCTTGAGATAAGTTGAAAATAAACAATTGATCCTTGTCCTTTTTTTGACTTTCAGAAATTAATTCCAATGCTTTTTTAAGGTTAATTCCAGATTTAAGTAAAACACTCAAGCGGCCATAAAAACTTTCTTTCTTTTTATTGGAAAAAGAACTTCCAAAAAAATGAATATCTTTTTGCATAAGATTCTTAATACCAGAACTGGTATTTGATGATTTGGATTGTACGGTATGTGTCTCAAACTTAATTCCCATTATTAATCTTATTTAAGGCATCATTTCTTTTAAACAGAAAAATGGTATTCGTCCTTTCCTTTTCTGAAAATATCAACTTCAAAGCATAAAAGGTTCCTCTTGAAATATTTTCACCTTCGAAATAGAATTCTTTTTCGTTCGGAACAATTGAAAAAGTGTCGAGCCTTCTTACAATATATTCATCCTCAAATTGATAAAAAGTAGAATCCATAGGAGAAGTGAATTTCAATTCGTCTTTTATATCATTGAAAGAAGCATTGGGATATGTTTGTAAATCTAAAGCCAATTGCTGTTCTAAGAGTCTTAATTCTGTTTTGTTATTTAGGTTATTTTGTATTTGGAAGACATTTTTTTGCAGTAACCCTAAAACAGAAAATGCCAAACCCACCACGATAACACTAATAACCATAACTACTAGAAGTTCGGTCAATGTAAAAGACGGTATTTTATTCAATGGTTTATTCAACCTTAAGTTGTTTTATGGTTTCCTGTTTATTGTTTTTGTTTAGAGCCGTCAATCGAATTTCATCTCCATTATTTTCAATAACCACATCCCATAAGTCAGAATCTTCAAAATAAGGTAGTGAAATAATGTGGTGTAACGACTTATATTCTAATTCAGTAATGCGAGCGTCAAATTCTCGTGTATCCTTTTTTATACTGCTTAAAAAAATGTTATTAATGGAGAGGCTTCCCACTACAAAAACTATCAAAATTATAGCTGAAGCAACTAAAGTTTCTAATAAGGTAGCCGAGCGTATTTTTTTTAGTACATCCATTGCACGACTCCTTTCTTTGAACTTTTAAGAGGTAAATGGAAAAATGATTCACTCTCATTATTTGCTATTATCTTTCCATCCATAAGATGGTTGATATACCTTCCGCTAGAAGCTTTCGTTAAAAAATAACTAGTATATACTTCTCCAAACACGGTTCCATAAAGTTCCACATACCCTTCACAATATAGCCCACCACGAACAACTGCTTTTTCTGAAATCAAGATATTGGTTTCTTTTTTTTCTGTGGGAATCCTGTTAGAAAAAAAGACGACTCCTTCCACTTTACTGCCTTTGTCAATTAGAATAGCTGGATCAATTTCAGAATTAATAGAATGCAAAATAATAACTGACGAAGGATATTTAAGTTCAACTTCCTTTTCAATTATTATACTATCATGCGCTACTAGATGGATATTTCCCTTAAAACCTTTTTCAATTCTTATTTTTGGAGCTACGATTAATACATCCGTAAGGTTGGCTTCTTTGGAAATTACAATTTCCTTGTTACTTTGAAAGCGAATATTACCAATGGCATTTTCATAAATTGTAAACTGTCGTTCATCGAAAATTATTTTTTCTGAATTTTTAAAAGAATTCTTTAATTCAGAATTAAGAGAAATACTGTTATCACTATTGATATTAGAAATATCTCGTAGTTCCTGAACATATTGGTCAAAATTAGTTTCCAAAGCAGGTAGGTTGGAATTACTATATTTGATGTCCCCCCTAATAAGTTTATTTCCATTAAAATAAGTGCCAGAAATAACCCCAGCTTTGACACCGTTTGCTGGTAATAATACATTTCCGTGGATTTCTGCATTACCAACCATAACTAATGGATTGTTATTGTCTTGAAGATACAAAGCGGTATTTTGTTTATTTTGAATAGCCCCCACCAGTCCAATTTTTATAAGATATGTGTTATTAAATTTGGACTTAGCAGTGATTAATTGAAAGCCACCTCTAAAACTTTTGGTTAATTCTATTGAATCAAAAATAGCTTCATTTTGAATTTCATCTAAGAAGAAAACGGCTTCGTTTCTTTCCAACTGCTCTAAGAGGTTTTCAGACTTAAACCGAAAAAAAGAATGTGTATGACTAAGAGTTATAAAAGAAAGCAAAATGATAGCTACCATCACAGAAACTAGAATGGACAATTGTAAAACTGAAGATCTTATTTTGGCTAAGTTCCACACTATAATTTGAAGTCTTTGGTGGTTCCTTCATAACTTAAAGTAACTTTTTTAGAATTTCCTCGGACTAATTTAACACCGATAAATTCTTCACCACGATTAAAAATTTGATCTTGGCCATTGATTTGAACAATAAAAGTGCTGTTCTTTTCTCCTTCAATCCATCCCTTATAAATAATCTGGGGCCAATTTACTGAAGTGTTTTTAGATGCTTTGAAAGTGGTCTTCGTTTTAGATTGGTATAAGGTTCCTAAGAAGGGGTCCTTATCAATTGGTATTAAATCAAATTTTTCTTTATCAGAAGTCTTCGGGGCGTTATAACTAATTGTCTGAGAAGTTGGTTGCTGTATTACATCATCGGACAAATCTTTTGCAAATTTATAAATTAACGCCCCCCATAGTGAAGCTACTATTAAAATAAGAATATAGGATGTTGTTTTATTTTTGAACATATTATTGATCTACGGTAAAGGAAAAGATACTACTATCCTCACTTTTATTGGTTGCCTCGTCAAAAGCTCTCATAAGCCAATAGTAGGTATTATTGGCTAGGGTTGTCTGAAAATTATTAGTGACCTGTTGTTTGTCAATTAACATAGTTAGATTTTGATCTTGGTAAATATAGAGACTGTCAATTTCGACACTACCCTCTATTAAAACTCTATCCCAAGTAAAAGTGACATTCCCGTCGGTCAAGGTAGAGCTATCTTTTGGAGTCAATAAATTGGGTGTATTTGGAGTAGATGTATCAATTAAAATATTTCGCGAAGAGAAGAGAGTGAATTGTAAATCTCTTTCAGCTCGAACTTGCCATATAAAGCTTCCTTCTTCAAAAGTATACTCCAGAGAAGTGTTTGCTGTGGTGACTTCATCAATCACTTGTTGATTTACGTTATCTATAATTTGAACTTTATATTGAATTGCCTCTTGAACAGCACCCCATTCGAGAGTGAAAACACTAACGTTTGTGATTAAATTATCATCTGGAGCAAGAAGACTAATAGTATTATTGGAAAAATTATCATTGTTTTGAACTTCGAACCCAGCGGTTGAAAATGAGGTTTCATAGGCACTATTAATTGCTTTAACTCTCCACTGGTAAAAATTCGGATTAAGTTGCAGGTCATATTCGGTCAGAGAATCCAAGATAACATCTGCGACTATTTGGATAGGGTTATCAAAATTGGGAGTAGCAACTTGCAGTTGATATTGATTAGCCTGTTCAATCGGATTCCAATTGAAATTGATGGAAGTGAACTCTAAAACAGACCCGTTCGAAGGTGCTAATAGCTGAACATTTTCTTCACTGATATCTGTTTCAAAAAGAGTCTCTTCACATGAGAAAAATAAAAAGATACTGCAAATAAAAAATAGGAACCTTGAAGTCTTAAAAAGTGTTGAACTCAAAATAGTCTGAATATATAGTTGTCTTGTAAATGTATGAAAAGCATTGGGTTTTTACTAATTGAAATCTAGACTATTAGTGGAGAATTTAACCAGTTCATTTCTTGCTTTTCACCCATTCAAAGGTTACATTTATATTTATATTTTTATTTATGGGGAGACATAAAATCAAATCCTTTACCCTTAACGAAATGTTATTCGTGATGGCAATTATTGGGGCACTACTCTTACTGGCTTATCCAAGCTTTATGCCGTTGATTACAAAGGCAAAGGCACAGGAGGCTAAAATTCAATTGAATTTTATTGCTACCCTTCAAACCCAGCATAGATATGTCAACTCAACTTATTCCAATGAACTTGGTGCTATCGATTTTGAAGCACCTAATACCGTTCTTAACGGTGGGACGGCTAACTATCAATATGAGATTATTGAAGCTAGTGTTTCTACCTTTAAAGCGAGGGCAGAAGCAGTAGTGGATTTTGATGGTGACGGTATCTTAAATGTCTGGGAGATTGATGAGAAAGGAAAACCAACAGAAACTGTGAAAGATTGATAATTGTTCTAAAATTTTTAATGTTTATTACCTTAGGGGTTATTGCCTATCAGGATTTTAAAAATCGTATGGTTTGGTGGTTCTTATATCCATTGCTAGGAATAATTGGGGGTTACTTCTACTATGAGCAGACTTTTGATCTGGTCTATCTTTATTCTGTAGGTTTAAACTTTGTAACCACCTTGGGAATTATATTACTAGTTTGGTTGTATGTGAAAATAGTAATCAAAAAGCCCTTTTTAAAAGAAGCTTTTGGTCTTGGGGATATATTTTTGTTAGTAGCCTTTTCCTTTTTGTTTCCTACGCTTTCCTTTTTTGTGTTTTTATTTTTCTCTATACTATTCTCAATTGCAATTCATCTCATCTTAAGAAGTTTTAGAATAACCAAGACCGCACCATTGGCAGGCTATATGGCATTATTTTTAATTGGGGTGTATGGCGTTAGCTGGTCTGGCATGTATCAATCTCTTTACCTCTTATGAAGAAGGGCTTTAACATACCTGTTGAGCTGAAGCAATTGATTTCTTCAAATGTTGCGTTTCACTATCGGATTGTTCCTATGGAAAAGAAGGATGAGACCATTATATTCATGACAGATGAAAACGATTTAGTTAAGTTGACTAAAAAGTTGGGAATTTTATTGAATTCTGAAGTAGAGTTACGAAAAGAAACAACAGAAAACCTACAATCTTATCTTAGCTACAATTATCGAAGAACAACTAGTGAAACTAAATCCTTATCCGAGAATCATTTCTTGGAAGAGTTACTACAAACAGCTAAGGATTTCAATAGCAGTGATATTCACTTAGAACCTTATGATGATGCTTGTCGTGTGAGGTTCAGATTGGATGGAAAACTTAAAGAACAGTATCAAATTCCTACGAAGGATTATCCATGGATTATCAATCAAATTAAAGTGCGTGCTAATTTGGATATAGCGCAAAAACGTATTTCTCAAGATGGCCGAATTACTGTTAAAACAGAAACAGATAATTTTGATATTCGTGTATCTACTATGCCTACTTTACATGGAGAAAAAATTGTGCTTCGTATTTTAAAACAAGACGCAGAAGCTGTTGAACTTTCTGAATTAGGTTTTAACCCAACGGAACTTGAAATGTACTTGGAGGGGATAAAAATGCCCAATGGAATTGTACTTATATCTGGCCCTACAGGCTCAGGAAAGACTACGACCCTTTATGGTACCTTAAAATTACTTAACAAAGAAGAAACTAATATTGTTACCATTGAAGACCCCATT
>JAESTG010000394.1 GCA_016763715.1 Flavobacteriaceae bacterium | reverse complement strand
CTTTTTGTTTGGCTTCTTCAACGGAGATTTTTTCATCAAATTCAATGATAATGATAGAAAAGTCTTCTTGAGAGGTGGAGGTAATTTTCACCAAATAACTTACCGATTTTAGCTTGTCCTCCAACGGGTCGGTAATTAATTTTTCAATGTCTTCTGCTGTATTTCCAGGGTAGATCGAATTAACGTAAATCTTCGTTTCCTTAATTTCGGGGAAGCTTTCTCTAGGCATACTAAAATATGCCGAAAGACCTAGAAACAATATCAAGATCATCAAGACATAAATGGTCGTTTTATTGTTAATTGCCCATGATGACAATGCAAACTCCTTATTAACTTTTTTGTGTTCTTCTGTCATGATAGATTATTTATTCATTACTAACTTCAACCAGTTGTCCATTTCGTACACTTCGAGCTCCTTCTCGTACGATTTCTACACCGCTCTTAATGCCTTTGAGAACTTCAATGACATCTCCTTGTGTTCTTCCAGTTTCTATAATGACACGTTGGGCTATGGCTTCATTATTTTCCTTTTTATTAGTAACAATGTAGATATATTGTTCTCCTTTAGCATTTTCTGAAATAATACTTTGAGGAATCAAGAGTGCCTTTTCGTTAGTGTAATCGCTAATTTTAAGTCGGGCAGTGAGGTTTGGTTTGATGCTTTTGTCTTTATTTGGAACAGCAATTTCAACCTTGAAAGTCCGATTGGCAGGATTAATGAAATTCCCGGCCTGTCGTATTGTAGCATCTATAGTTTTACCTAGAATCGGAAATTCAACAATTACTTTTTTGTTTTTGGTTACTTCGGAAATATAGCTCTCAGGCACATTGGTTTCGATGTACATTTCGTTTAAATTCACAATACGAATTAACTGGGATTGACCGGCACCTACAACCGTACCTTGCTCTGTAATAATATCATCAACAATACCTGAAAAGGGAGCTCTAACTCCTGTCTTAGCCAATTGGCTTTGCATTTGCTGCACCATTTTTTGTTGGCCTTCATAGGAAGATTTTGCTTGAAGATATTGAATTTCACTACCAATTTTTTGTTTCCAGAGACGTTCTTGACGTTCAAATGTAGTTTTGGCCAAATCTGCTTGAATTTGTAGTTGAGCCACTTGTTGAGCCATTCCACCATCATCAATTCGAGCTAGTAGCTGTCCTTTAGAAACGGACTGTCCTTCTCTTACGTATACTTGGATTAATAGACCGCTCATTTCAGGGTAAATAATAACATTCTGTTTGGTCATTACATTACCTTGAAGCTCCAAATAGTGATTAAATAATTCATTCTTGGCATTGAATGTTGTAATGAGCGGAATCTTTTTTATGGTGTCAAGCTTTGAGATAGCTTGATCTAATTGTGTCAATTGAGTTGTTATCTTTTTTTGCTTGATCGAGATTTCATCTTTCTTTGCTCTTAATTCAGTAAGTGTTCCAGTCTCTAAAAGACTATCAACAGATTTGCTTTTATCACCACCACAAGAGGCTAAAGTTAAACCGATAATGAGTGTTAAGATTATTTTTTTCATCTTCAATGATTTTATAATTCGTTTGGTGTTTTGTTAGTTTTGTAACTGAGGTGTGTTTAATACAGTTTCTAATTGTGCCTTAGAGTTTATCACCTCTAGCATTGCATTAAAGTATTGTTGTTGTGCTGTATATAGTTGAGTCTGTGCTTGTCGTAATTCAAAACTAGTGGCTAATCCTTCTGTGAATTTTATTTGATTTTTACCTTCAATTCGTTCAGCAAGTGAGAGATTTTTTTTAGAATTACCATAATTTTCAATGGCAAGTTGATAATTACTTTTGGACGTATTCAGTTCTAACCGAATATTTTGCACCGTTTCTTCAAGGTCTGTTTCTGCCTGATCTAATGCTATTTTTGCCTGTTGTGTTCTTGCGCTTCTCAGTCCGCTACTAAAAATAGGAATGTTCATTTTGACACCCAATATAGATGACTGATACCAAATTTGATCTCCGTTTAAAAAGGTAAAACTTTCACTGTTTGCCTGAGTTCCGTAATTCACAAATGCGCTTAGTGTTGGTAAGGCTCGGCTTTTTTCTAATTTCATTTCGAGACTACGTTGTTCAGTAAAGTTGAATGCAATTTTATAATCTACATTCTTTTCAATGTTTATGTCGCTCTCCATTAGTTCTAGCTGAATATTTTGATTTGCGAGTATATCTAAATCATCCGTAAAATTCACATTGCTTTCTGTAGGAATTCCAAGACCAACATTAAACATTTCACGTGCAATTACAGATGTACGTTTAACATTGTTTAGTTGAGTTTCTACATCCAATAATGTAATTTCTAATTGTTCAACATCCTCTTCCTCGATAAGGCCATTTTCATAAATTTTCTTTGTCTCGTAAATATTTTTTTCGAGATTGGTTTTATTCTTTTCAAAAATGGAAATTAATTCCTCAGATAATAGGACACTTCCGTAGGCATTAATCACACCTTTTCGAACCTCCAGTTGTGTTTTTTCGTTGGCATTTTCAGAAAAGTCTAAAAAGGCTCTTGCCGCTTGTAAGCCTACCAAATAGCTACCATCAAAAATCAACTGATTTAAAGTAGCTACGGCGTTTGCATTTTGCTTGGTTCCAAAGGTTACTGGCGTAAAGGTTCCAGGTTCACCACCTGTAATTTCGGCTGGAAGGAGTGTTACGGGTTGTTTAATGTTGTTTTGGTATCCAATTTCTGCACTAATTTGCGGCAAACCAGTTGCAGTGGCTTCCCATTTTCGTTTAATGGCTTTGGCAACATCACGGCGTGCATTGATGGCGGTAAAATTGCTGTCAAGAGCAAAAGTAATAGCTTCTTCTAATGAAAAGGTATAATTTTTTTGCGATTGAGCCCATGTTGAGGTCGCGATTAAGACAATAGGCAATAGAATGAAGATCTTACGCATTGTGGACGGTTGTTTTAATAAATTTCTTTAATATTTTTAGGCCAGTTTTGGTTACAATACCCCGGAGATGATATTCGAGGTAATCTTCGAAAAGCTGTACTTTTGGAAACTTATCTATAGGGAATAAAGAGTCATCTTTAATTCCATGTATTCCTACAAAATAGATTCTTGAAATAAGGTCGACGTCAATGTTATCTCTATAAAGACCTTGTTCTACACCTCGTTTTAAATTCGTCATTGTACAATCACACATTTTCTCAAAATGCTTAATTTTGAAGGTAGCGTGTACTTCGGGATAGTACTTCTGAAGTTGGTATTGTGGAGATGACTTTTCGTTTTTTAATTGAAGCATGACGAACTTCTTAATCTCATATAATTCTTCTATTGGGTTCTTGTGCATTTCACAAATACAATCAATACCGCTTGTGATATAGTGGAAAAGAGTTAAAGCGGTCTCCCTAACCAAATCGGTCTTATTGTTAAAGTGCGCATAAATGGTCTTTTTTGATATACCCATTTCATTGGCAATATCATCCATGGTTACACTTTTAAACCCTAGATTTATAAAGAGTTCCGTTGCTTTCTGTATTATTTTTTCTTTCATAAGAGCTTGCAAAAATAGGAAAGGAAACTTTAAAAACATTAAAAGTTTCCAAAGTTTTACTTTTTTTTAACATTTTGACCGAACTGTAGTCAATGTGTAAGAAAGTAGAATCTTTTAGCCCTTGGGTATAATTATATTAAAGAATTCTCGGGCTGTTGTGGCTATTAAAAGGGATTAAATCTATTACTTCAATCTAACATCTTATCCGTATTTTAGCGACAAATTTTGTCCATGGATTTGTTGACCAATTATAGTGATGCCATAACTAATCGACTTGAGGAAGTTGTTGCGTTCAAGGAGCCTGCTCAACTTTACGAACCAGTAAAGTATATCCTCACTTTGGGTGGAAAGAGACTTCGTCCAGTATTGACTCTAATGACTGCTGATTTTTTTGGTGACGATTATATGAATGCAATGAATGCAGCTTTGGCCGTTGAGTTATTTCATAATTTCTCTTTGATACATGATGATATTATGGACAACGCTCCTTTGCGTCGTGGGAAGGAAACTGTTCACGAAAAATGGAATCTAAATACTGGAATTCTAAGTGGGGATGTTATGCTAATTTTGGCATATCAAATGTTTGAAGGATACAACCCTAGTTTGTTTAAGGAGCTCGCCGAGTTGTTTAGTAAAACGGCTGTTGAGGTTTGTGAAGGACAGCAATACGATGTCGATTTTGAAACACGTGATGATGTCACTATTTCAGAGTATATCAAAATGATTGATTATAAAACTGCGGTATTAGTTGGTGCAGCAATGAAAATAGGAGCTATAGTAGCTGGAGCTTCTAGGAGTTGTAAAGAGAATATCTATGAGATTGGTAGAAATCTTGGAATTGCTTTTCAGTTACAAGATGATTATTTGGATGCCTTTGGTGATCCTAAAACTTTTGGAAAACAAGTGGGAGGAGATATTATTTCGAATAAAAAGACCTTTTTATACTTGACGGCCCTTGAAAAAGCAAGCGTTGAAGATAATGCTACATTGAGGGACTTATTTAGTGTAAATATCGAAGATTCGACTGGTAAAATTGAAACTATAAGGGCAATTTTTGAAAATTCAGGAGCTAGGAAAGCAGCTGTCTTGGAGATTGAGCGTTATACCGCAAAGGCCAATTCGGTATTAGAGCAAATAAATCTTTCTGAAGAGCAAAAAACCAATTTTCGATCGTTTGGAGAATACTTGATGAATCGTACGGTTTAAAACCCTTAGAAATAGACTCTGAAGAAAGGCATCCAAGCATTGGCATAAATACTTTGGTTTTCATCGTAAAGAACGTCATAACGAATTCCAACGGTAACATTATTGGTTCTATACCCAGCTCCCAGAAATAAGGCAGGATACCAATAATTGTCATCCTCAACAGGGGCAAAAGTATTGATAGTACCCACGTCATATTTCCGGGTGACATAAAGTTGCTCAAACTCTCCAGAGAGCCGTATTTGAGGAATCACATTAAATAAAGTTAAAATACTCCCTCCCAAAATAGTCGATGTATAGCCAAAATTTTGATCGGTTGCTTTCAATTTATTGTAGGTTCCATTGAGGCCTACCCCCGCAGAAAATTGTTCGTTAAAATCGTAGATAGCACTTGGCGCCAAGGTCCCACTAAAAAAGCCATTTCCAAAACTAAGTCCAACACCACCTCCAAATCGCACATTTTGCCAAAATGTCGCTGGTGATTCCTGTGCCTGCAATTTAGTAGATGAAATCAAACAGATGAATATGAGTATCGATATTTTTAGTAGTATGGAAGGCATATTTATCATAACAAAACTTTAAGACTATTGTGTTATAAATATACGAATAACAGAAGCGTCGTTTCGGGATTTGTTGTATTTTTGTATCGGTTTATATAAAAAAGCCCTATTTATTCCAATTATGGATAGATTTTCATTTCTCAATGCGGTACATCCTTCCTATATCGCAGAACTCTACGACACTTATTTACAGTTTCCTGATAGTATTGAACCTAGTTGGCGTTCTTTCTTTCAAGGATTTGACTTCGGAATTGAGAGTGGCTCACTCGAAGCCTTAGGGATTGGGTCTGGAGTTTCTGCCATTCCTGAAAATGTCTTAAAAGAGTTTCAGGTAATTAAATTAATTGATGGTTATCGCACCCGGGGACATTTATTTACAAAAACTAATCCTGTACGGGAGCGAAGAAAATATGAACCGAGTTTAGCACTTGTTAATTTCGGCATATCGGAAGGTGATTTAGATTCGGAGTTTGAAGCTGGGTCTATATTAGGTTTAGGAAAAACGAGCTTACGTGAAATCGTAAGTCACTTAGAAGCCATTTATTGCGATGCAATTGGCGTTGAGTATATGTACATTCGTAATCCAGATGAAATAAAATGGATTCAAAATTGGTTGAATAATAATGACAATCACCCAATATATTCTTCCGAAGAAAAGAAACACCTTCTTAAAAAATTAAATGAAACATTCTCTTTCGAAACCTTTTTACATTCTAAGTATGTAGGGCAAAAACGCTTTTCAATAGAGGGAGTGGATGCTTTGATTCCTGGCCTTGATTGCCTGATTGAAAAAGGGTCTGAAAAAGGAATTGAACAGTTTGTTGTGGGGATGGCCCACCGTGGGCGTTTGAATGTACTTGCCAATATTTTTGGGAAATCGTCTGAGACTATTTTTAGTGAATTCGATAGTAAGGAATATGATGAGGCAGAACTTTTTGATGGCGATGTGAAATATCACATGGGTTGGACTAGTTTTCGTGAAACAAATGAAGGAAAGAAAGTGAGACTGGATTTGGCTCCTAATCCATCGCATTTGGAGACTGTAAATGCTGTAGTGGAAGGTATTTCCAGAGCAAAAATTGATAATCAATTGGGTGGGAATGAGAAGTTAATCCTACCTATATTAATACATGGTGACGCCGCAATTGCAGGGCAAGGTGTTGTTTATGAAGTTATACAGATGGCTCAATTGGATGGCTATCGAACTGGTGGAACCATTCATGTAGTGGTGAATAATCAAGTAGGTTTCACAACTAATTATTTGGATGGTCGATCTTCTACGTACTGTACAGATATTGGTAAAGTGACATTGTCACCAGTATTGCATGTAAATGCAGATGATGTGGAAGCAGTATGTCATGCGTTTACTTTTGCGTTAGAATTTAGAATGCAATTTGGTCGTGACGTATTTATTGATATATTAGGATATAGAAAATATGGACATAACGAAGGTGATGAACCGCGTTTTACCCAACCTGAATTGTATAAAGCAATCTCGAAACATAAAAACCCAAGGGACATTTATGTAGAGCGTTTGATGGCAGAAGGAGTTATTACTGCGGAATATGTAAAACAATTGGAGCTAGATTATAAAGCCGAATTGGAACAAGACTTACAGGCATCAAGAAAGAAAGAAAAAACCGTTATTACAGAAATATTGGCCGACGACTGGGAAAATTATCAGTTAGGGTCATTGGAAGATATTTTAGCTCCAATAGTCACTTCTTTTAGTTTGGAGAAACTCACAATGTTGGCAGAGGGAATTACAAAACTCCCAGAAGATAAGAAATTTTTAAAGAAGATTGTTCGCATTATTGCAGACCGAAATAAAAGATATACCGAAACCAATAATTTGGATTGGGCTATGGGAGAGTTGCTGGCTTACGCAACACTCATGGAAGAAGGTTATAACATACGTCTGTCGGGGCAAGATGTAGAACGAGGTACTTTTTCACATCGTCATGCCGTTATAAAAACTGAAGATGTTGGGGAGGAGTTTAACCTTCACAATACCTTGGGTTTATCAGGGAGAATGGACATCTTTAATTCGTTACTTTCGGAATATGGTGTTGTTGGTTTTGACTATGGTTATGCCATGGCAGCACCAGAAACACTCACTATTTGGGAGGCTCAATTCGGGGATTTCTCCAATGGTGCACAAATTATGTTGGATCAATATATTTCGGCAGCCGAATCGAAGTGGAAGACACAAAATGGATTGGTAATGTTGTTGCCTCATGGATATGAAGGACAGGGTTCTGAACATTCTAGTGCACGGATGGAGCGTTTTTTACAATTGTGCTCTAGAGACAACATGATTATGGCTGATGTCACTACCCCAGCTAATTTTTATCACCTGTTGCGTAGACAAATGAAGTGGAATTTCAGAAAGCCTTTAGTCGTGTTTACTCCTAAAAGTTTATTGCGTCATCCACGAGTGGTTTCTACAAGAGAAGAATTGGCCAGTGGTAGTTTTCAGGAAGTGATTGAAGACTTTACAATAGATAGAAAAGTGGCGACTTCGGTAGTTTTTTGCACGGGTAAATTTTATTATGACCTTCTAGAATATCGTGAAGAGAATAATAATAATTCTGTTGCCTTGGTTCGCATTGAACAACTATTCCCACTTCCGAAGAAAAAGTTGGAAGAGATTATAGCACAGTATCCAAATGTAACAGATTTTGTATGGGCTCAAGAAGAACCAAGAAATATGGGTGCATGGGGCTTTATGTTGATGAATTTTGATATGGTTAAGCTACGAGTGGCTTCCCGAAGAGTTTATAGTTCTCCCGCAGCGGGAAGTAGTGTTCGTTCTAAAGCGAGACATAAAGAAGTAATTGAAAGTGTTTTTGATACACCAAAGAGTTAAAAAAAATAATAAGAACCCCTTTATTGCGGGTATGTAATAGAAGTATTATGTTAGAAATGAAAGTTCCCTCACCGGGAGAATCCATTACCGAAGTAGAAATTGCTCAATGGCTTGTTGAAGATGGTGATTATGTTGAAAAGGATCAGGCAATTGCTGAAGTAGATAGTGACAAAGCAACATTAGAATTGCCTGCTGAAGCAAGTG
>JAESTG010000393.1 GCA_016763715.1 Flavobacteriaceae bacterium | reverse complement strand
TTATTTTTCCATAACGCATTGATTGAAAAGAATCCTCTTCGGCGATTGCTATCATCCACAACGTCATCGTGCACTAAGGTTGCTGTATGGATTAACTCTATTACTGAAGCACCTCGATAAGTCCGTTCATTTACGGCTCCATCATTGCACATTTTAGCGATAAGAAAGACAAACATAGGTCGCATTTGCTTTCCTTTTCGATTCACCACATAATGAGTTATTCGACTTAAAAGAGAAACTTGGGAAGACATCGCGTTGGAAAACTTCTTTTCAAAGAGTTCCATCTCGGCTTCAATGGGTGATTTTATTTGTGAGACAATCTTCATGTAAGACTTCAAAGATAGGGAATTCCCTTACCTACTTAATGTTTATTTGCTAACTGCCCACAGGCAGCATCAATATCTTTACCGCGACTGCGACGAACTGTCACAGGTATTCTATTTTTCTCCAATTGAGTGATGTATAAATTGATCGCTGCATTATCGGCCTGTTGAAATCCACCGTCATCTATAGGGTTATATTCTATGATATTCACTTTACAGGGTGCATATTTACAGAACTTCACTAGAGCCATAATATCTTCCTTCTTATCATTAATCCCATCCCAAACAATATATTCATAGGTGATAATCTTCTTAGTTTTTTCATACCAATACTCTAAAGACGATCTCAAATCATCCAAAGTGAAATTTTTAGCAAACGGCATGATTTGCTCTCTTGTTTCCTGAATAGCAGAATGCAGCGATACAGCCAAATTGAATTTCACTTCATCGTCTGCCATTTTACGAATCATTTTAGGAACACCTGAAGTAGAAACAGTAATCCGCTTTGGTGACATTCCCAAACCTTCATCGCTTGTTATTTTTTCTATGGATAACAATACATTTTTGTAGTTCATTAAAGGCTCTCCCATTCCCATAAAAACAATATTAGAAAGAGGTTTATTATGATAGAGCATACTTTCCTTATGGATTGCAACTACTTGATCATAAATCTCATCTGGATTAAGATTTCGCATGCGTTTTAAGCGTGCTGTAGCACAAAACCGACAATCTAGACTACAACCCACTTGAGAAGACACACAGGCAGTTGTACGGCTTTTGGTGGGAATAAGCACTGATTCAACGATGAGGCCATCAAACAGCTCCACAGCATTCTTAATAGTTCCGTCATTACTTTTTTGTAAATGATCCACCTTAATATGGTTAATCACAAAGTTTTCCTCCAAACTTGTTCTTGTTTCTTTGGAAATATTAGTCATTCCTTCAAAAGTATGAATCCCCTTACTCCACAACCATTCGTACACTTGATTACCACGAAATGCTTTATCACCAATGCTTACGAAAAAATCTCTCAATTCTTCTTTAGAAAGGGCTCGTATGTCTCTTTTTTCTGAAATCATGGTGCAAAATTACCACATATTTAGATAGCATAAAAAAACCCTTCATCCGGTGAAGAGTCCCCTAATTATAGATAGAAGTAACTCTATAACTTATCAATAATAATTTTCTTAGTTATATCCTTTTGAGTATCCTCATCGGTCAAATGCAAGAAATACATTCCTTCTTCCAGACCAGAAACATTAATTCTATTTTCTGAATTAGAAACACTTCCAGCCATCACTTCCTTCCCAAGTACATCATAAAACCGATAAGTCAAATTGGGAAATTGAGTGTTCATCACCACAATATATTCCGAAGCAGGGTTAGGGTAAATATCTAAACGCCCTGTTATTTCTATATCTACCACACTCAGGGAGTTCTGCAAAGCATCGATTGTAGTTTGCCCTGTTTCAATAGGATCTAGCCAATCTTTTAAACGTCTATCGCTTGTATTACCACTTCCCCAAGAAACACCAAATCTACCATACACATCATAGTCACCATTGCTTTCTAGGCCGTCACAAGAAGATTGTCCAGCGTATAATTGGCCTATAATTCTACCATCTTGATTAAATAATGGAGATCCCGATGATCCGCTCTCGGTAGTACCTATCTCCCATCCATTTCCATTTCCAGCAGATACTCCTTTAATGAGCCAAACATCTGTTCCGTTAGCTACTTCTTTAATCGCACCATTATTATCTCTGCATATTTTCATAATATCACCATTAGGATGGTGAATTCCTACTTGGTACTCTGGTAAAGCTTCGCTGCGATCCCAACCAGCAAAAGCTACATCCCAAGAAGATGGTATCGCATTGTAGAGTTCTACCAATGCAAAATCGCTTTTAGCATTACTTGCTCTATATTGAGCCCCGCTCATCGTAAAATTACTCTGTATATCTGCACTATTAGTAATCGACCCACAGATGGGATCTGGACTCATCCAATTAAATCGAACAGACCAAAGTTCAGGATTTGAATTTTCCAAACAATGATTTGCCGTTAGTAAAAATGGGGTTTTATTAGAAGCTGTATTATTCACTAAAGAAGCAGAACAAAGGTGTCCATTCCCAAGATTTAGCAAAGCAACGGCTTTCTTTACTATATTCTTTTTCTCCTCGAAATCACTACCAATAGAACAATTCACATCATAATTACAATCTCCAGAATCATTCAATCCTCTTGTTCCATCCACCCATGCATTCACCTTTCCAAGGCGATACCCATGAATAATACTACCTATTTCCAAGGAGACATTCCCAACCGTTGAATAAGGTTCAAAATATTCAATTAAAATAATATCCCCAGTGATAAACCAAGAGCCTAACACTTTAGAAGATCTATTATTCTTATTCGAATAGCTTTTTGATTTATCTGTTCGATCACCGTTGTATAGTTGTAGCCGTGCCCCTTGCGGTAAATGAAAATCACTAAAGTTAATACTAAGATTAATAGCATCTGGTGATTGAATCGCAACACGCCATAACCTACTTCCATCGTCTAACGTAGTCCAAACACCACTAGCTTCGAGATCAAGTCGAATTGAACGAGTCACCCCATAACGCCAAGGCAAACTCTTATCCAAATCGTTGATACTATCTTCTCGTCTAACTTGCTCAAGATCTAATGGAGGCAATAAAACAGGTTCTATGATGGGTAAGTTTAGATCCCAACTAACA
>JAESTG010000392.1 GCA_016763715.1 Flavobacteriaceae bacterium | reverse complement strand
TTATCATCATCATAGTCGTATTTATCTTTTAAAAAATCATATAAACTTGAAGGTTCTTTGCTAGCGACTTCACTTATTAGCGAACTTGATTCTTTACATGGGTTTTGTAATTGAATATTATTAATCAATTCTTTCCCGATTTTTATAATGTTTTTACTCTCTGATTCGGTTATAGTCTTAATGATTCTTTCTAAGCCATGCATTCCATCAAAACAACCATAATCGTCCAACTCGTATATTAATTGATCAATAAATTCATCAGTCTCTCCTTCTATTGTTATATCAGTTAACGCTGGATTATTATATACAAATGCATCAATTAGAATCCTTTTTCTAGCCGCCTTGTCAGACAACTTAAACTCAGGGGTCATTAAGAAATATTTTATAGATATTTTTAATTCGTCTTGAATTCCAGCCATTTTTATTTAGTTTTTGACATTTTACGATTTCATTTTCTAAGTCGGTCTAATTCGAACAAAATCCATGAGTTATTGAGAGTTTGGAATTTTTCTAGAGCTCTATCCTTTAATAGTCGACAATCCTTAGTTATTGTCGAAATACAGTGAATAATTTCAATCACCGTCTTTGCTTTAGACTCAAAGTCGGAATCAATAGCTTCAATCATTTCTATGAGTAATACTTCTTTTCTAGCAATTGGCAACTTGTAAAATTCGGATTTCCATAATAATCTCAATTGAATATCATCGATATTTATTAAAAAGATGGAGATTTCTTTTAATATTTCAGAACTGTCTCCTTTAATAATTTTAATCAATTTGGACGCTGCATAAATTTTAACCAGTTCAGATTTATCGCTACGAAACTTGCTTAATAAGATACTAATATCATCAGTTAAATCACACGAAAAAGCTCTTAGTGTATTTAATTCGTGAGTGTATATCTTTCCTAAGTCGCTCTTAGAATGTGAACTCAGTTTTGATTTAATAACTCGTTCCTTTTCATCAAGTTTGTTCTTTTTACAAATTTTAAAATTGTAAATATGGTTATCATATGATCCAAATATAATATTAATACTTTCATCATTATCGCATGCCATAATAGTCCTCACTCTCGCAGAAGTTTCAAAAGTCCAGACCATTATTCCCAAATTATTCAGGCAGTAAATCCAACGATCAGCGGAGCCAATTACGATAAAACATTCGCCAGTTTTTTTATCTTGAAACGTACTTAAAGCTGCTATCCAATGCCCAGTTTTATAACTCCATTTTAGATTCCCTGAATGAGAGTAAACATAAAGAAAACCATCTTCTGTCCCTACCATAATTTCAGATTCCCCATCGTTATCGATATCCTTAACTTCAATAGTCAAAATCCAATGTGGAACCTGGAATGAATTAAGTACTTGACCATTAGCGTCAATTATATACACATTTTTATCATCGGAACCGATAATAGTTTCATTTATACCATCTTTGTTAATATCGCCGAAGGTCACAGCACGAACCCTATCACCCACCATACATTTCCATATGAGTTGTCCGCTACTATTAAGCATTCCAACATAATGTCCATCAGAACCATAAAGAACTTCTTTAATGCCATCCCCATTTACACAAGCAATTTTAGTATATAGAACCCAATCTTGCGTTTGAAAATTCCATATTGGAGTTCCTTTATAATCAAGCATGTATACATTACCATTATTGCCATCTCGATCTACTGAACCAATGACAATGTTAGGAAATTGATTTGTCTCTGAAAGAATACCTGAACTTACTCCGCGAACCGCTTTATCTGCCTTAAACTTCCACTCCAATGAACCGTCAGTTAGATTAATAGCATATGCGTTTCCATCTCCTGATCCTGCTAGGACATATTCAGAACTTGAATTAGGCAACTCTATATTGAAATTGTCAAGGGCATATATTCGTCCACCCGTTTTATAATTCCAGCAGAATTCAACATTATTTTTTCGAAGCTCCATTAGCAAATCAATTGCCTCTTCTAGATTATTTTCATTGATATTATTATCAATCTCTTCCAAACAAGCTTTTCGATTAATAGGGTCTATTAAGACGAATGTATTTAATAATTCTAATTCTGGAATGGAAAGACCGATTCTTAAAATATTAACTCCCTCTAAAAGGGAAAAAGAGCTTTGAATTGATTGAACTAGCCCAGGCAGAACTTCTAAGGAATACGAATGGACAAAACCATCTTCACCACCAACAACAATTTGAACTTGATTATTTTCTTTTCCTTTAGTTGAAACACTTAATACCCTGTGTCCATAGCTTGTATTAAATCTCCATAATAATTTCCCATCTATATCGATAATAGAAACTCCTTTATCCGCGGAACCCAATATTATCTGATAACTTTTAGAATCTGATATTAATCGAGAAATACTCATTCCTAATATACCGTGTTGCTTAATTTCAAGAGCTGCTGTTTTAGCATATTTATACACATGTACCGACCCCTCAAAAGAGGCTATTACTAACCTCGGATAACCTTCATCATATAGGTCAGCTGTCGCAATATTAAGAATCCAATGATCTGACTCAAATATATCCTTGAGTCCACCTTCATTGGTAAGAATATACACCTTTTTCTCTTCAGTTGCAGCAACTATCTCAATGTTACCATCATGATCAATATCATTTGATAATAAGCTAATAATCCGTTTCTTACAAGAATAAGTCCAAATAATATTTCCATTAATATCCAAGCAATTAATTTGTCCATTTTCGTGACCAACTATTATCTTTTTTAATTTATTTCTACTATCTCTTTGGATTGTTAAGCAATTTACGCTAGACTGAACGTTAACTTCATTTAATAAAACTCCATCCTTGTCTAGAACATAAATTTTATCTGCCCCAACTATTATCTCAGGCATGTTATTATCGTTAGTATCGGCCATGTCCACACACATTGCCCAACCTTCTGTCTCAAATTTCCATTTTAAATTTCCATTTTTACCCAATGCATAGACAAAATGATCTTCCGATGTCACAATTATTTCTGGGCCATCATAATTATCTACGTCATTGAGCACCAAACCCCTTATCTTACCAGAACATTTGAAACTCCAGTCTTCTTGCACAACCTTAAGACCGGCTCTTAAATATAATTTTAAGGCATTTTCATAGTCTTCTAATCGAAACGATTTATCCGCTAAATTTAATAAGTCTTGAAAGCTATTCTCCATATTTATTCATGAAAATTCCTCCGATTCAAAAGATGTGATTTTTTATCTATTAAAGGGAAAAGTCAGTTAAAACCAATTTCTAAGTGTGTTTTTATAAATATTTTGACCCCTAATAATCGGAAATATCAGGAAGACTTAAATAAATAGTTTTAATATTCAGATATTCATCTAAGCCATATTTAGATTTTTCTCTTCCTTGACCACTTCCTTTGACTCCTCCAAACGGACAAAGGTAGTACGCTTGCTTTACATTATTTACCCAAACTGAGCCTACTTCCAATTCTCTTGATGCTTGGAGACCTACACCCGAGTCTTGGGTGAAAACATATGCAGCTAACCCATAATGAGAATCATTCGCCAACCGAATTCCTTCTTTTAAGGACTTTATTTTTTGAATTCCTATTACTGGCCCAAAAGTTTCTTCTTTCATGACTAACATTTCATGATTAGCATTAACAATTATCGTAGGTTGAAAAAAGAGCTCTGAATCACTATTGGCTATTTTTATCTTTTCTCCACCAAATTGAATATTTGCACCTTTAGCAACTGCATCTTCTATGTGTAAAATAGATTTATTCAGAATAGAACTATTACAGAGCGGTCCCATCGAACAATCTTCTTCAATACCAACTTTAATCTTTTTTACCCCATCTATAAATTGCTCCATAAACTTGTCATAAATATCCTCATGTATGTATGCTCTATTAATTCGATAGCAATATTGTCCCCCGTTATTAAAAGAATGTTTAATAAAACTTGGAATAACATTTGTCAAATCCGCTCCGTTCATAACTATCGCCGGGCATTGTCCACCTAGCTCAAAGTAACTCTTTTGCCAGTTCTAGCTGCATTAATCGAAACTTCATTTCCAGCTTTTATACTTCCTGTAAAAGCAATTTTATTAATACCAGGATGATTTACAATAAGCCTACCAGTATCGGCATTCCCTGTAATTACGTGAAATACATTTTCGGGCAAGCCCGCTTCCAAAAAAATTTCTCGCAATAAAATGGCAGAGGTAGGTGCATGTTCATCTGGTTTAGAAATAAGAGAACAACCCGTAATTAGAGCTGGACCTAATTTCCATGTCAAAAGGGCTAAAGGGTAATTAAATGGGGTTATTGCGCCTACAACACCAATAGGCTCCTTTAAAATTAGTGGAAGTTCATTAGATAAATCCATTTTTGGGACTTCACCCATTACTCTTAGACCTTCCTCTGCAAAATAATTAATCAGGTCAGCCACACTCATAGTTTCTGATCTTGCTTGGGCATGAGTCTTACCCATTTCTTCACTTATTATGACTACAAATTGCTCTACTTTACTTCTAACCAAATTAGCGGCTAAACGCATAATCTTAGCTCTTTCCTCAGTCGATGTTTTTTTCCATATTTGAAATCCTTCGATTGCTGAGCTTACAACAGAATTGACTAGGTTTTTGTCTCCAATGGGATATGTTTTGACTATTCTCCCAGTTGCTGGATTAATAACTTCTATTTTACTACGGTTTTGTGGTTTTAGCTTTAAAGACATGCTGTTGTTTTACGATTAAAAAATATTTTATTTATCTTCATTATGATTCATAAATTCGTTGAAAACAACTCAATGAACCTCTTGTATTTTTATTATAGCTAACAATTTAATACATTATCAAATAATTTATTTGATAATGCTCTATTCATCAATTGGAATATCATCATCAATTAAATTAAGAAAAGGATTTTCTCCATATTCCTTTTTTCTATACCATTTGATGACGTCATGTTCAGCTTTTACAATTTTTGTTTTTGACTGTTCTTCCGCAACATCAGGTTTCCATCCTTCCAAAAAATAAAGGCTTTTATACCTCTCTTTCATTTTCTGAATTCCTTTTTTGATATCGTCTTCTACATTTCCTCGATTATTGTTTTCTTCAACAAGTGGTATATGTAAATCTGGACGATGTTTACACATTTTTAGCAAACCATCCGTAGTTAGGGATAAGCCATATAAACCATCTTGACAAGGAAACATGGAGCATCCATTACAAATATCCGCGTAAGTTGAGCCTACTCGACCATCTTTAACGATAATCTTAGATTTATTTTTGAATTCATATATTTTCATTGGAGACCCAACTCCTCCAGGGGGGTAAAGCCAATCAACTCCTTCATTTTTGTTGTTAAGCAATTCGATAACTTCATCCATAGATATAAAATGTTCTTTCCAAAACTTATATCCAGGAAATTCGTAATAAACAAGTTCAAGCATTTTAATAAGGCAGTTACCAAATTTTTCACCAAATTCGACCATCGGTAATATTTGATTAATATTAGCCTTGGTAACAACCATGTTGATTAGAATAGGGATTTCTAGTTCTTTACATTTCCACAAACCAGATATAACGTTCTTAAAAAGGTCAGTTGTTTGCGTCATTTTATTAAATGTTTTTTCCTCTACTGCATCTAGACTAACTTCCAAAACAGTTACTCCACTTAATTTCAATTCGGGGGTAATCTTAATTAAATTCCATCCATTTGTAATTACCCTAACATCAGAGAATAAGTCAGATGCTAGCCTAATTAAATCAAAAATATCCTTACGCAACGTTGGTTCCCCTCCCGTAAACTTGACAACCTTAAATCCCTCATTAGCCAAGGTCTTGAGCATTCCTTTCAAGGTTTCTGCATCCACATCTTTAGCTATAGTGTAACCATTCTCACCCCATGGAGGACAATATATACATCGGATGTTACAATTTCCAAATATATTTATTCTTAAATGAGGTAATTCGTGAGTATTGCTGAATGGATTTGACATAGTCTAAAGTTAAATAAAGAGTTTTATTTTAAAAATTTTGGTGTATTCAAATTGTAAATTAATGTTTAATTGAATAGAAATCTAAGATAATTAAGCTTTGCATTTAGCGTAATACTTGAAAAATCATTTTCGTAGTTTATTAATTCGCTTCAAGTTAAGGAAAATTAATCATGAGAAAAAAAGGAAAAACCCCCTTTCTTAAAACAGATATTTATAATAATAT
>JAESTG010000430.1 GCA_016763715.1 Flavobacteriaceae bacterium | reverse complement strand
ATCAATATCGGTATAGATAATTAAATCATTTTTCACTTCTGCTACACCTTGGCGTAAAGCATAACCTTTACCTCGATTCACTCCGTGATCAATTACGTTTACTGAAGGAATATTCGATCTTAGGAAATCTAGGTGCGCATCAGCTACACCTTGGGTTGATCCATCATTAACGACGATTAGGTCAATTGAAAACAATCCTTTTGCCTCGATTGATGCAACGGATTTCACCACCACCTTCTCCCAATTTTCGGGTGGATTATAACACGGTAGCACTAATGATATTTTAGTAGTTGAACTGATATGTTTAAGTTTCTGCAACAAAAAAACGCAATTTAAGTCAATTTATGCAACTCAGGGCAAAAGAATTATATTGAAGCTTTACAAACCAATCTTTAAATTTCAACGTTATAGAATTATAATCTATAGTTTATCATTATGAAAGTCCTTGGATCAGTGTTTATTATTGGCATTTTGT
The DNA here is from genome assembly GCA_016763715.1 of Flavobacteriaceae bacterium. The sequence goes on along the minus strand of JAESTG010000430.1, from coordinate 3,317 downwards.
TTTTCACATTTACCGCCTGTCGAAAAGATAAAACACCGGAACCAGAGGACGATTGGTTTACATGTACTTATGGAGAAAACTTCTCCATAATTTATGATACCACCAAAAAAACCGAAGGGTTAATCCCATTAAGTTTTTATAATTATTGGGTTTATGCGGACACTATATGGACAGCTGACGGAACTATGGTTTCAACTTCAATAGATACAGCTTGGTCTGGGAATTTGAGAAAAACAAATAGCGATTTATGGTGGTCTATCGTTGGTCCTACACCAATTAAAACTGTTCATTACGGGGAAAATAAGCTTTACACTTTGGAACGTGGTTTTACAGGCTGCATCTATAAATCCATGCGGTATTACGAAGCTACAGCGGACACAACCCATGATGGTATAGGCATGCATGGCGATATCGCAATTTCTAGAAAAGTATATAAAAGTGGAAGCATAATAAGCACCCCTGCCGGAGATTTTGAGGATTGCTCTGTTCTTGATCTTGACTATTATACAACTTATCAAATATTAAAACCTGGCGTTGGCTTTGTTAAATTTGCCAATGGTGACTATAATGGTGGCTACAGAGAATATACACTGATTAGCTACCATCTTGAATAATTAAAGCGACAATCGCCAAATTCTTACGCTATAACTCTACCTTTTTTCGTATTTTCGAAAAAAATTAGCACCCATTAAATGGTTCGATTCATTGTTGGAATTACAGGAGGAAGTGGCGTAGGTAAAACAACGCTTATCAATCAACTGTATAAAGAATTTGATGGAAAAGTTTCTACCTTTTCCTTAGACAATTACTATTTGCCAAAAGAGGAGCAAGCCAAGTATAAAAATGGTGTGATAAATTTTGACCTTCCAACTGCCTTGCATGCTGAAAACTTGGAGCGAGACATTCATTTGCTCATTAAGGGTGAAAGAATTGAACAACCTATTTATGGTTTCAATAATCCGAACACAAAAAAGGCCATGCAATATATTGAACCTCGCGAACTTTTAATCGTTGAAGGGCTTTATGTCATGTACTATCCGTTTTTGCGCGAGGCCTTAGATTATTCGGTTTACTTAACGGTTGATAAAACCTTGCAATTGGAGCGCCGCTTAAAACGTGACATGATAGAACGCAATTATGCGCGAGAAGATATTATCTATCAATGGCACAATCACGTAATGCCATCCTATGACGCACATGTTCGCCCATTTAAGCAAGAATCGAACCTCATCATTACCAATAACGAAAAATTTGACGATAATATTCATATCTTAATGGCTAAAATTCACGAGAAGTTAGATCGACCTGAGTAATTTGGGTATCATTTTTGTGGCATAGGAAAAAATGAAGTTTATAACAAAGCGACGATTTATGTGGGCGGCCTTAATAGGCTTCTTTTTTTGGTTGCTAGGATCTTATTTATATCATTTTCAACTTTATTCAGATATTGAGCAAGGCGGAATCACAGATTTCGAAAATGCCTTTCAAGAAAAAACTGCCGAATTAGAAAAAGACCTTATTCAATTTGCGAAAAGCTATCCTCAGGGCGCCACAATGGACGAACGCTTTGCTTATGCCCAAAACTTTGAACAAGAGACGGGCTTCGCGTATCTATCTTTCAATGCAGACACCTTAGACTTATGGTCAAGTAACCGTATTTCAATTCCAAATCCAAGCGATTCTTATTGGGAGCAAAATGTAATTGTGCTTTTAGATAATGGTTGGTATAAACTGGCCACATTACGTGAACGTGAACGCTTATTTGTTGGTGCCTTTTTGGTTAAAAACGAATACAAATACGAAAACGAAGATTTAGTCAATGAATTTTCGCCAGAATTAGCCCCCAATTTAAAAGGAGAAATTTCATTTGATGATGAAGGTTTCGCTGTGCATGATGAGAAAGGTGAACCTATTTTTTCAATTGTTCCGGTAGAAGAAGTTGATAAAAATGCTAGTCTTGAAATTATAATTTTCTTATGTTATTTATTGGGATTTGTTATTCTTTTTCAATTACTAATCAATGCTTTTCAACGCCTCTTAATTTCGAAACCATTAATGCTCATTCTGTTTCCGCTTACGGTTGTGGTGCTGCGCTATTTATGGTTAAAATCAAAATGGACAGGATTCTTTGCAGATTTTGAGTTATTTAATCCAGAACTATTTGCTTCCTCCGAATTAGCTCCTTCACTCGGTGATTTAATTATAAACGTTTCTATCTTTTACTTTTTAGTTCACTTTTTACTGAAACGCACGTGTAATTGGTTTGAAAAAGGAAATCTCAAATTAAAATTGGTCATTTTTGTTGTCCCACTTTTCTTAACCAGTTTTTATGTCGCATTTCAAATCAATGAAACCATATACTCATTGGTTTATAATTCAAAAATTTCATTTGACTTAGCACGCCTATTTGATTTAGACCTTTATAGCTTCACGAGTATTACATTAATTGGGGCCAGTTTTTACGCTTATTTCAAATTGATTCAATACATCATTATTCAATTAAAGAAAAGCCAATTTGAATGGAATCGCTTAGCCTTTTTATGGGTGATTACATCTTGCATTTATATCTTAATTGATCAGTTTTACTTTAGTCAAAGTTTACTCACCTCATTTTGGCCAATTTTTCTAAGTGGCTCTTTACTATGGTTTCATTATAAAGAAAAGGATTATAAGTTTGTACATGTTATTAGTATGCTGGCCTTTATTGCCTTTTATGCTTCGTACATTCTACATGGATACAGCTCTGATAAAGAACGTGAAATAAGAAAATTTCAAGCCGAAAAAATTGCACAGGATAAAGATGTTGTTTCAGAATTTGATTTTATTGACCTTGAGAGAAACTTAGATAAGGACACATTTATACTGGACTATTTTGGTGATAATTTTGATCAATCTGAATTTAGTGAGACCATAGAGGAAAATTACTATTCCAGATTAAAGGATAAATATCAATTATAGTTTTATCTCTTCGATTCACAAGAAAAAATAAGATACGACCCCAGTAATTATGACATAAAAGAATTAAAACGGTTTGAAGAAATTATTCAAAGCTCTGGTGAACAATCTAAACATTCTGACAATTTATATTTCATCAATGATTATACCGATAAACTTAGCTACATTTCTAAACAGCCCTTTTATGAGCAGGACTCCTTAATCGGATTTTTAATCACTGAATTTCGCTCCATAAAATTTCCTGAAGACATTGGACTGCCTTCGCTATTATTAGATGATCGTAGAACAACGGTCAATCAATTAAAGAACTATTCCATTGCCAAATATGTTGACAATAAATTGGTCACGCGAAAAGGCGATTT
>JAESTG010000391.1 GCA_016763715.1 Flavobacteriaceae bacterium | reverse complement strand
ATAGGGCGCGAATCCTATTAACACTTACTGATTATGATATGACTATTAAAGGAGGCAATACTCCTGATAGCCACATAAATTCTAGAGTAGTAAGTAATTTCCCAGTCAATCCAAAAGGAAGGGTGAAGAATCAGTATGGTAGGGCATTGTATGGGTCACACAAAAGAGCCCAATCTTCTCTTTTGTCCATAGAAAAAGCGATTCTAGAAGGAACAACATTTGCAAAGAAAAAAGATGATTGGAAATAAAAACTAATGCTATGAAAAAAACAGTTATAATAGTAACGTTTTTGTTAATAAATACCGTTTCTGTATTCGGGCAAGATTGTAATTTTAGCGTCAACAAAACAGATAAATTCACCAAGAAGCAAGTGCTAAAAACCAAGACGATTAGACTCGCTACAATGACTTACGGTGTTCATCTACGAATGAGTTTAAATAATAATGGTGATGCAAAGTTTATATCTGCTGAATTTCCAGAGAAAATAGGTTGTGCTAGTTACGATAGTTACCTTATTATTCAACTCGAAAACGAAGAGCAAATTCAAATAACTAATAGCGGAGGGGTTGATTGTTCTTCTAGACCAGCAATACTATGTAGAATTGACGAAGTTTATATAAAGTTGCTTATGGAGAGTCCAATATCTGCGATTCGACTCCATACGAGTAAGCATACTGTCGATTCACGGAAAATAAACAACTCTAACTATTTTATTGAAAACCTAAAGTGTTTGGATTATTAAGTTTTTTCCTATGAAATCAATCAAACAGTATTCTACCAGTCGGTAGGATTCTTTTGCACGTATTTATGTAGACTTTTTGCGATACTATATATATCGAGAGACGCTTGTTTAAAAACCGTATTCACAGAGGCGACTTGCTTTTCGTAATCCGAAAATGATTTCTTTTTGTTCTTTAGGCGTTTCAATGCAGGCTTTCTATATTTTTCATCTGCAAACTTATTGATATTGTCCTCTGTGATAATTAAATACTCTTCATAAGATAGATTTGTGTAATCGAAAACAGGGGTTTTTACGCTAGGGCATGCGTCCAAGTATCTTTTGATATTATATATCTCTAATTTGTATCTCCCGTCCTTTATGGCGACATCTACAACAAAAGTTATTGCGCCATAAAAAGTGTATTTACCAGACGGAATGGTGATAGGTGATGATGCTTTAGCAATGAGATTGTCTTCTGTATCAAGTCTAACCGCATAATTGGAATTAGCGAATTGTAAAGCAGCCCACTTAGATACTGCTTTTTTATTTTTGCTCGTCTCACCTTCAGCTTCAAATATCTCTTTGTATGAAATCTCCTTTGTGATCGGATGAGTTGTGATTTGACTTACTCCAGAATAACTTATAAAAAGTATTAATAGTAGTATTCTCATTTTAATTTATTTTTTGATAATGTAACGCTTATTTTAAAAAATAGTCTTCAATATCTGCCTATGGCATCTATCAATTATTTTATTAGGTAGCCTATCTTGGTAGTTATAAGAGATTCCTTCGGGTTTATGTCCTTGAATTTGAAGTATTGCTAAAGGCTTAACCGAAGTTTGCCCTGCTGCATTTCTATAAATAAACCTCGACATCTTAGTTCCGATACCTGACGTGATTTTCATATTACGAAAAGCAGTTTTAAGGCTTTTGGTCACGCGCTTATTAAATTCGGTGTACTCCTTTTGGTTTTCTCTTGGGTCGGGTATGAATGAAAATACACGCTTACTTTCTTTATCTCCATATTTTTCAATAATCTGAATAGCCTCTCTTGAAAGTTCATTATCGACTAGTACAGAATCATTATTATTACGATTCTTATATCGGTGTAATTGTATTCTCTTTTCTTTTAGGAATTTCCATTCAATTAATGAGACATCAATATAATCTTGTCCACCAATCAAAATCTGAAGTTTGAAAATCTCAATGTTTCTCTTGGTTTTAAACTGACTTTCCTTTGTTGAATATTTCGGATGCTCATAATTCCAAAGTTGGCTCAAATCTTTATTGGTTGGTATTTGTAACGGTTTTCTAGGGGCTGATTTTATCACTCCAATAAAAGGGTTGTCCTGCTTTATTCCCAAGTCTGGACGCCTTTGGGCTTCTTTGTAAATAGTGCGTAAATTCTTTAAGTAGTAATTCAATCCTCCACGACCACAACCATTGGATAGTTTGTGTATTGAATACTCATTTAGAAATTCGTAAGTTACTTTGTTAAGGCTAATATCTTTTTCAATATAGTTTTCAAATTGCTTTCTGCATTGTACAAAAGCCCCTATAGATTTGCCTTCTTTTCGGACTTCTTCAATTCGAGTGTCGTAAAACTCCAAAATACCGATGCCGCCAGACATTTGCAACTTCTCTAGGCGTTGCTTTAAAATGAATATTTCCAGTTCAACATTTTCCTCGATTCCGTTTTTGATAATACTAAACGATTGTTCTAAATTCAGATTATTCTCATTGCAATAATCCAACTCTTTAATAAGCTTTGCTTTTCGCTGAATGATTTGGTCTGAAATCTTTTTAAATCTAGGGTGGGAGGGAAGTACTGTTTGCTGCGAATCGTTCCAATCTTCTAATTCTGAATGTAAATTTAATGGAATGTATTTTGCATCTTTATTCTGTACTCGTATCTTTACAGCGTAGCCGTTCCTTGTTTTATGATATTTCCAAAGAATTATTTTTGCAATAGTTATACCCACCTTAATTATTGATTTTAAACTAATTTTAAACCAACGTAGGGATTCTTTACCAGACTGTCCCGTTTTTTACTTTTTCAGTTCAAAATATGAGTGGTTTGTAACGTCTGTAAATACTGCATAATTGAAGAGTGTGTCTAGGATAAAGGGCTAATCGGGATGTGGCGCAGTTCGGTAGCGTACACGGCTGGGGGTCGTGTGGTCGCAGGTTCAAATCCTGTCATCCCGACTTAATTAAAATGGTCCAGTAAAACTGGACCATTTTGTATTTTATTCTTTCCATTGTTTATACAACTCTTTATGCACAAACTTGTTCCTTGAGTAGTTTAAATGAACATAATTATTTATGGAATTGCTACAATGCAATTCGATGAAGTACTTTCGAGTTTAACCGATTTGTTGCAAACTGAATTTGGTAGAAGACCTGACCTTTTCAACCTTAACATCTACTATTAATTTTATGAGAATTTTTTTATAAAATTTACCAGAAGACATGTAAGGCTATTCCTGCGATTTCGACTACAGAAATTATGTATTTTTGAATTGTCTATTTGGACAAACCTAACTTAACTTAACCAAAACGTGAAGAAAGATATCATTTGTGTGGTAGCGCAATTCTTTTTGTTTGCCTTGTTTTTTATAGATTGGAATTTTTATAGTTATCAGTTGCCAAGCTGGTTGGGCTATATTTTTATCTTCTTTGTAGTCGTTGGATTGTTAGTCGTTATCTTCGGAATACTAAGTCTTAATGTAAATTTATCACCCTTTCCAACTCCCAGAAATAACGCATCTTTAATATCGCATGGTATTTATAAACATATACGTCACCCTATATATACAGGTATTATAATTGCATTATTTGCCTATACATTTTATTCTTTTTCTGTATTTCGACTTATAGTCACTTTGGCTTTAGTTATTGTGTTTTATTTCAAAACTAAGTTGGAAGAAAGGTTATTACGGGAACGGTATGAAAAATACAGAGATTATATGAGGCGCACAGGTAGGTTTCTTCCGAAGATAAACTCATAACAACTCTTAATAAGGTTATTACCTTTCTTGATAACTTTTACTGTAAGGTTTTATCTAACTTTACTACTTTTACAATCTATATTATTACTGAATAATTATCACTATGTCTGAAAAAATTGAAAAAATAAAATGTTTGATTATAGGTTCTGGGCCTGCTGGCTACACTGCTGCTATTTATGCCGCTAGAGCCGATTTAAAACCTATTATGTACACTGGATTGGAACCAGGAGGACAATTAACTACAACTACTGAAGTTGATAATTTTCCAGGATACCCTGAAGGTATTGATGGTCCAACCATGATGGTGCAATTACAACAACAAGCCGAGCGTTTTGGTACTGAAGTACGTATAGGAATGGTAACTTCAGTTGAGTTTAGCGATGAAGTAGGAGGAATTCATAAAGTGACTGTGGATGGGAAGATTCAAATTGAAGCAGAAACTGTGATTATTTCAACAGGAGCCACTGCAAAATACTTAGGGATTCCAAGTGAACAAAAATTACGTGGAGGTGGTGTTTCTGCCTGTGCAGTTTGTGATGGATTTTTCTATAAAGGACAAGATGTTGCCATCGTAGGAGCTGGAGATACAGCTGCCGAGGAAGCTACTTATCTTGCTAATATTTGTAATAAAGTTACCATGTTAGTACGTAAAGATTATATGCGTGCTTCGAAAGCAATGCAACATCGAGTTGAGGCTACTAAAAACATAGATTTACGTTACAATACCGAAGTAGATGAGGTATTAGGTAACATGGTGGTTGAAGGATTGCGCATGAAGAATAGCGTTACTGGTGAAAAAGAAGAAATAGCCATTACAGGTTT
>JAESTG010000390.1 GCA_016763715.1 Flavobacteriaceae bacterium | reverse complement strand
AGGCGACAATGATGGTTTTGGAACTGAAATTAACTATCAACGGGGCCTTAGCGAGAATAACCGAATCGAATTTGGGTTGGGTTGGAATAGCGGATCTAAAGTTGATGCCTATAAATTAACAGGGCTTTTTCAATGGGTTTTCGTTTTAGACGGGAACTTTAATTGGTATGTTGGTGCTGGTGGTGGAGTTGGACAGATTGATTTTGGAAAGGATTTTCCAGGTAATCCAGACAATGAAACTTTTTTCTTTGCAGCTGGAGATATTGGTATTGAATATGACTTTGATATTCCTTTATTGATTGCCGTTGATTTTAGACCTGAGATTGGCTTTGGTGATTTTAGAGATGATATCGATTTTGATATTGCTCTTTCACTTCGGTATCAGTTTTAGGAATATTAGGTTACATAAAATCATGAGCCCCTCAATTTTGAGGGGTTTTTTCTTTTAAAAAAAGAGGTAAAACCCCCTTTTGAGTTTTTATAAATTATCGCAACTTTATGTCTTTCAATCAAGTATGGGTATGGTTTAACCTTATTCGTAAAACTGATATAATATGAAATCTATAAAAGTTACGCTAGCAATATTGTCAATGTTCCTATTGATGTCATGCTACTCGGTTAGATTAAAAGTTTCCAATGGACAGGCAGAGCCTCAAGACAATGAACGTGAAGATGCCTTAAGTGGTTTATACGTTCGTGAATTGGATACCATCATAAAAGTAAAAACAACGACGGATGAATACCCTATAAATATTAGGGATTGTGAATCGGGTGCCTTGCATACTGTAGAAGTTAAAAGCACGCTTGGAGGTGTTTTACTATACGTAGCCACTTTTGGTCGTAAACGCAAAGTAAAAGTGAAATATGTTTGTTTAAAAGACCCTAATCAATAATTATATGGCTACTACCAAAGAAACACCTAGACAGCGATGGGACACTTTGCATAAAAATGGACCATTTCCGCTCAAAAGATTTCTCGAGACAAAACTGGAAAAGAAAGCGGTTATGCTTGAGGCTATTGACCGTTATAATGATGGTGCTGTCGAAATTCAAAGACTTATTAGAGAGGCGGTTCTCCATAATGAAGGGTTTCGTTCTATTGGTTCCAAATGGTCTATGTCGTCCATTGCTCATCACGAAGATCGAATGCACTTTAATGCCAATATGAATTTGAAATTTCAAATTTCAAATGAAGAGATGCATGACAATTCACAATACAAGCATGAAAACCTGTATTTCTTTCAATGTGGAAATCAGATTAAGGAAATCTCTCGGTATTTAGAAAATAGAGGTAAATCACTCAAAACTACTGGAGCAAGTAATGGTCAGACCATTGCTGGTTGTATCTCGACTGGTGTACATGGTTCTGCTTTTGATGTAGGTTCTGTACAGGATTATGTAGTTGGGCTCAATCTAATTACAGGACCGAACACAGAAGACATAGTTTATTTAGAGCGACATACAAAACCAGCACTAAATGGTGTTATTCCCAATACTATTCACGCTAAAATTATACGAAATGACGGGCTTTTTAATGCAGCATTAGTTGGTTTGGGCTCATTTGGTTTTATTCATGGCGTAGTGATAGAGGCTGAAGATAATTTTTTGTTGAAAAGATACGTTCGGAAAATTAAAAAAGAGACGGCATTAAAATTAGCCGAGACACTTGATTTTGAAAATTCAAAGTTTAAAATTCCAACTGAGCTTGATGCCAATGGTAATGGTAAACGCCCTTATCATTTCAAAGTGTTTATTAACCCCTACGGAAATGAGACCGAATATGTAATTGAAGCAATCTACAAAAAGCCATATGACCCCTTGTATAAGGAGAAACACGGAGATCCTATTCCTTTTATGAAGGAATTTGTCTATCGTGATTTGATTTATTTACTTATTAAAATTTCTCAAAGATTTCCAAAGGCTATTCCGAAGTTCATCAAAGCATTGAACAAAACGATTATGCCCGAAGAGAAAAGTGGTGGTGCAAAAAAAGACATTACAGGAAAACTTTCTGAAATTTTCTGGGATGCTGGTTATCAAGGAAGAGCTTTTGCTTGCTCCTTTGGTGTGGATCATCGTGATTCTAGAAAAACGTTAGACGTACTTACAAAGCTAACACGAGATGAAGGGCCAGTTCCAGGTATTTTTGCCATGCGATTTATAAAGAAATCGGATGGATTGCTTGCGTACTCAAGGTTTCCGTATACCTGCATGGTTGAAATTGATGGAATTCAATGGAAGAAATCAAAAAAGCTTATTAGTTTGGAAGAATATGCAACGCGTATGATTGAAGTATTGCAGGCAAATGATATTCCGTTCACCATTCATTGGGGGAAAAATGCAACCTGGGAATTCCCTGGTTTGGCGCAACACATGTATGGGATGGATGTAAATCGTTGGAAAGAGTACCGCTCTGCCCTACTTTCTAAAGAAATGGCAAAAGTGTTTTCTAATAATTTTATTGAATCTTTAGGTTTATCTGAATTCGAAGATGATGCCCCTTTAGATTTAATAGCATCCTTATAATTTATAGTAAGTCTACAAAGTTAATAAACCTTGCTAGTTGCCTTTTCGTATACAGCTTCATATAACGGTACAATGTTTTGTGTCTCGAACTTTTTTGAAACCTCTCTAGCTTGTTTTTTAAATTTGGCTAAATTTTTATCACTTTTCAAGATAGAAATTGCTCTCATTGCCATGTCGTTCACGTCGCCAACATTACTTAGATAACCACTAATGCCATGTTCGTTAACTTCAGGCAAACCACCCGTGTTACTAGAGATAACTGGAACACCGCTTGCCATTGCTTCTAAAGCTGCCAAGCCAAAACTTTCCTTTTCAGAAGGCAATAGAAATAAGTCACTAAAACAGAGGATTTTATCAATTTCACTGCTGTTCCCTAAAAAGAGTACTTTTTCTTCAATGCCTTTATGCCTGCATAACTCCTTAGCTTTTTTCTTTTCGGGTCCATCACCTACTAATAGTAGCTTAGCTGGCATTTCTTTTTGAATTCTATCAAATATTTCGATAATATCCATAATTCGCTTTACTGGGCGTAGATTACTTATATGGGTAATAATACGCTCATCTTCCTTTGCCATCATATCTCGTTGGCAATCGGTAAAGGTATGGTTGAATTTAGATAAGTCGATAAAATTAGGTACGACATCAATCTCATTTTTGATATCGAATAAGCGCAACGTATCATTTTTCAGGCTTTGAGACACTGAAGTAACCATTTCACTTTCATTAATACTGAAAGTTACCGCTGGTTTATAATGAGGGTGATTCCCAACCAAAGTAATATCTGTACCGTGCAATGTAGTTACCATAGGAATAAATATTCCTTCCGCCTGCAACATTTTTTTCGCCATATAACCCGCATAAGCATGCGGAATTGCATAGTGTACATGTAGTAAGTCTAGTTTATATAACTTCACCATATCCACCAATTTACTGGATAGGGCTAGCTCATAAGGCTGGTATTGAAATAAGGGATAGTCTGGAACCGAAACCTCATGAAAACGGATGTTTGGTGATAGAAACTCTAGGCGAACAGGTTGTTTATACGTAATAAAATGAATTTCATGACCACGCTCTGCTAAGGCAATTCCTAATTCGGTTGCCACAACTCCACTACCTCCCCATGTGGGATAACAAACAATTGCTATTTTCATATTTGAACCTATAATTACTTATTTGTTAATCTATACTGGTGATGATGCCATTATTTATTCAATTCAATCACAGAAGGAGCTACGTCTCTTTTATCTCTGATTATGGCATCATAAATTGCTTCTTGTATATTAGATCGAAGGTTACTACCAATAATTTTCCGGTTGTCCGCCGTTGGATATGTTCGATTAGATAAGAAAACATATACTATTTCCTCATCTGGGTCTGCCCATGTAAAGGTTCCTGTAAAACCACTATGACCAAAACTCTTCATAGATACACATCCACATGTTGGGCCGCTATCCCCTAATTGCGGTTTGTCAAAACCTACGCCCCGTCTAATATCTTTTTTGCAATAATAGCATGTATTAAAAGCATCTATGATATCCGGTTTGAAATACTCATTACCACCGTACGATCCTTGCCATAAATACATCTGCATTATCTTTGCTACATCATTTGCATTACTGAATAACCCTGCATGACCACAAACACCACCTAACATAGCAGAGCCTTGGTCGTGAACATAGCCATGAACTTTCTGCATTCTGAAATAATTGTCGTTCTCTGTTGGCGGGATATCATTCTTGTCGAATTTTTCCAGCGGATTATAAGTTGTGTAATTGGCTCCTAACGATTCATACGGGTTCCGCTGAACTAACTTGTCTAGAGTAGTCCCATAGAAATTTTCAAGATATTTCATCATCAAATAGTACGGTAAGTCACTGTATTTATATCCTGCCCGTGTTCGAAGGTCACTTTTCTTTATGAGGTCGAAAATACTGTCCTTATAATCTTTTCTCATGTATAGATCATTTGCAACTTTGATGGGAAATTTTTTAGATTTTTCAGAAGCGTAGTATTTTGTATTTGGAAGCTTTGTGATGGTATCTATTGTATTTCCGTAAAATGGAATCCATGCTTTTAGCCTAGCTGTATGTGTTAACATTTGCTTTAAGGTGATGTTGGCTTTATTTGAATTCGTGTATTCTGGCAACATTTCAGAAAGCTTGGAATGAAAGTTCAGGAAGTGAGTTGGCGAATGGATTTGCTTTGAGTGGCGTGGACCTTTT
>JAESTG010000389.1 GCA_016763715.1 Flavobacteriaceae bacterium | reverse complement strand
TATTGACTCAACCATAGCTTTGGCATCATAATTATGAGTGGGAGAAGCATAATCAAGTATTATTCCGACAATTAAATTTTATTTAAAAATCGGGATTCATAGCCAAATCGGGATTTTTAATTTTAAATGGACAAAAGAAGACGCTACATATCCACAATTAAAAGTTGTTCTTCTTCCAATGCATCTAGCAATATTTTTATGTAGTCATTGATATTTTTACGAACTCTTTCTGCATCGACAATCTCTATCTCGCCTTGCCACAACAATTCCCTTTCTTTTCCAGGACAAATACAATAAATGGAAGTTTCAGTATGATATACTTGGTATTGTTCTTCACTATCATTGCTATAAATATACTGGTTGGCAAAATAATAACCTTTAAAGGTCTCATTACCCCCTGTCATATTCCGATAGGATTGCGATAAAGAAACTCGGCTTTCTTGACCTGTCACTTTTGCAAATAAAATAGCATCGAAACCTGCATCTAACAAATCGCTTTCAATTTCATCCAACTGTGCTTCGGATTGCTTCTGATTTGTAAATGACTTCTCAAAGAAGTCGACACTTTTCACCGCGATGACTCCTTTCTTTTCTAATGCCTCTGTCACCTTACTTTCAAAAGTTCTTCGCAGTTCTGTATCTGCCGTAATCCCAACCACCAACACTTTATTGGCTTCAAAATTATAAGCATCTGGACTCTTCCATTCGTTTACCAATTTACTTGAGGTACAACTCGTGATTAAAAGTAAAATGACGACGTAAAAAGCAATCGTTTTCATAGGGCAAGGTTTATTTAGTTTGTTATTCCGTAAGTAGTTTCATACTATCTTTTCTCATGATATTTTTTATCAAGTTGAAAATTTCTTTTTTAGTTTTCTGATATTCTTGCTCAAAAAGAGTTACTTCCATTTTTCGATAATAATGGACTTCTTTATAACTTTTCTCTTCACGAATTTCATCAATTCCATCTAAAAGAATTTTGAGTCCCTTGCAATGATTTTCAACTTTTTGCAATAGTTTCTCAACTTCCTTTTCTTCTTTTTGCAATTGACTGATAAAATGGGTAGCACTCTTGTACAAATCTTCTGAGAGCATTTCGAGGGTGTGATTTTTAATCAAATCGTTCAGAAACCCTTGCTCATCTTTAATAAACTTAAGCTTGGATATCCATTGTAAACAATCTTCATGCAATTCCTCCGGACTGCTCCACTGTACAAAATTGTAATTACTATTTTTCATAATCATCGTACTTTGTTTCACTTGAAAAGCAGAGAGTCACTTAAAATGACTCTCCACCTCTCACTTGGTTAGTTAATCTTGATTATTCCGTTTACTACCATAAATTTAGTGACAAAATGACTATTCTGGAATGATAATTATCAGTTTTAGAGACGTTTAGATAAAAATCTCAATTACCTCATTTAGTTTTGGAACTTTTGGCTTCCAACCCAGTGTGTTTTCTAGTTTAACACGAAGAGCGTCCAAAGAGGTTGGCTCGCCATGTATTAAAAAAACTTGCTCAGGAATGTTTCGAATATTGTCAAGCCAATCAAAAATTTCGTTTTGGTCGGCATGTGCAGAAAGGCTCTGCAAATGATATACCTTTGCTTTTACGGGGAAGTATTTTCCGAAGAACTTAATCTCGTGAGCTCCTTCCTGCAATTGTCTCCCACGAGTTCCCTCTGCTTGATATCCCACTAATAAAATGGAAGTGCTTGGCTCATCAATTAATTGCTTTAGATAAGTTAGCACTCTACCACCTGTAATCATTCCACTACCTGCAATTACTATTTTTGGTCGCGGATCATCAATGGTTTTCCAAGTTTCTCGGTAGGAAGTAATGATTTCCATCCTTTGGCTCATGTTATGGAATTCCGCTAAAGAAAGTTTATGCCACTCAGGAAATTGCTCAAAAACAGATAGCACATTATTTCCCATCGGACTATCAATAAAAATGGGAATATTGGGAATTCGATTTTCTTGGTATAATTTCCAAAGCATATACATTAATAGCTGCAAACGCTCGACCGCAAAAGAAGGAATGATTAAAGTTCCTCTTTCATGAATCGTTTTTTTTACGAGTTCAATTAATTTTTCCGAAACATCCTCAGTTGGATGTAATTTGTTTCCATAGGTGCTTTCAAGAAATAGATAATCTGCCCAACGAGGTTTCTCCGGGGGTGCTAATAATGGGTCATTTGCACGACCAATATCACCTGAAAAAACGAAACGTTTTCCGAAGATCTCCAATTCAATAAAAGTAGCTCCAATAATATGTCCATTAAAACGAAATCTACATCTAACACCCTCACTCAACTCTACCCAAACATCCTTTTCAACCGATTTAAAAAACTGAAGCGTTTTCTCCGCCTCCAAAATAGTGTAAAACGGTTGCGCGGGGTGATGTTTCGAATAGTTCTCTTTGTTAGCCTTCTCTGCTTCTTCCTCATGAATCTTAGCGCTATCCCTTAGTATAATTTCAGTAATTGCAAGTGAAGGCGTAGTACTCATTATTACTCCAGAAAAACCCTGTTTAACTAGCCGAGGCAAATACCCCGTATGATCCAAATGACCATGAGTGAGCAGGATAAAATCTATTTTAGAGGCATTGAAGGGAATGTCCTTCCAATTGAGTAATCGCAATTCTTTTAGCCCTTGAAACATGCCTGCGTCTATCATAATATTGATAGTTGGAGTCTCTAAAAGAAACTTAGAACCTGTTACAGTTCCAGCAGCTCCTAAGATATGGATTTTTACAGAATTCATTACTGATTATTCAAATATTACAAAGCATGGAAATTTCAGATATAATTTTCTCTTTTCGAACTCCAGAAATACCTAGGTGATCTAGGTAAAATTTATCACTCATGAGTTCACGACAAAGCACAACATCTCGACTTAGGAGGAATTGCTTTTCTCTACTAGTGAGTAAGGTTGAGACTGTAATAGGATACAAACCTAAACGATCTATTCGCTGCTTTAGACCATTGCCTTTTGGGTAATCCCAGCTAAGCAATTTAAGTCCAACACAGTTACCATATGCAATTGCATCTTTGGTAAACCTCGTATTAGTTACTACCCAGCCTTCATTTGGAGCTACAGTATCTTTTTCTTCGGAATAATTGGCCAAAATATCTCGGTAGCGTGAATGTATGTAAAGCGGTATTTTCACATTGCATTTGTTTCCTTGATCACTATGAAACTTACATTCAACAACAATTTTTTGTCCATTTTTAGTTGCTAGCACATCCACTTCATGCGAAACGCACTTTCCCTGAAAAATGATTCCTACGGAAGTCTCATAACCAGAGTATTTCAGTAATGCAGCAATAAAACGTTCAAAAGGAAATCCAGTTGGACCCAATTCGTAAATGGCCTTTTTCAATTTATATTTTGATGCGAAAACTGATTTCTTATTCTTCAGTAAACCAAAAGCTCTATTATAAATTTCTTTAGTTGAAATACCCTGATATAATTCATCACGAACAATATCTATTATTTGTTGAATCACAGCCTTATCAGCACCACTACGCCTCAAAGAAGCTCGCAATTTATCTACTGAAAATTTTACTTTCTCTCCAGAAGACTTTAATATATCCAGATTCTCTTTACTCATTCAAGTCTCACTTAGATCTTAGCTTTCAAGCTAGGTGTTGTATAATAATTTCTGACCAAAGCCATCATTTGGTTTTTCGTCATACTATCAGTTATAACCACATCACTTACTAAGGCGGCTAACGGTATATAATTGTCGTCCAATTCTTTTCTAAACTTTTGACCAGTCTCTGCTGGCCCAAAAATCACAATTTGACGAGAATCGTATAAATGCCTTATAATTTCCTTAAAATAGATTCCTAGTTGATTTTTTTCCCGTTCTAAATATTTACTATCCTGCACTACATCCTGAGGACCTCCTTTTTGTTTGGTTCCAGAACC
>JAESTG010000388.1 GCA_016763715.1 Flavobacteriaceae bacterium | reverse complement strand
TACAAATGGAGGGAATACAAACAATGGAACTTGGGAGGTTCTTAGTGCTGGAAACAAACTCCTTTTGGACTTTGGAATTGAAATTCCTTTTGAAGAATTTAATGATGATTGGGATGTGCTGTCAGCTACAAATACACGTATAGAACTACAAGATGTAAGTGGTGGAAGTGGAGAAATCGATACCCTTATATTCGAAAAACAATAATTACATTAATCTAAAGAAGTATATCATGAAAAATCTAATATCAAGAAGTTTACTAATTTTGACTATAGTACTAACAAGTGTTGCTTGTTCAAATGATGATTCGAATCCTGATGCTACAAATAATGGAAACAGTGCCCAACAAGTGGCAATTGTAGCACAGACAGGGAGTTGGAGAATTACCTATTTCTGGGATAAAGACAAAGATGAAACCAGTAATTTTAGTGGGTATGTGTTTAATTTTAATACAGACGGTACACTAACGGCGGTCAAAGGAAACACTACGGTATCTGGAAATTGGTCTGTGGTGGACGATTCTAGCAATTCGTCCAACGATGATGATGGAGGTTCAACAGACGATGACGATTTCAACATCTTTTTCTCTGTTCCCATGACCAGTGATTTTGACGACTTAATTGATGACTGGGACATCATTTCTGTTACTGCCAACAAAATGGAACTCACCGATGTAAGTGGAGGTAATGGTGGGACTGATTTCCTGACTTTTGAAAAGAACTAGACCTATATATTTATCTATGGAATGAAACATAAAGTAAACATCAATTCAAACGATGTCCCTAAAAAGAAACATTCGCTACATTAAAATTAACCATCTACTTTTTTAGTGTCCCAACGCTTTTTTGGTTAATTTCCCACTGCTTCAGCTTTGCCCCGCTGGAGCAGTTTTTTATGTTTATTACTTCGGAATTAAGCTTTCTTCACCTTGGGTTTCGGCTTTTCATTGTCTTCATTACCACCTCCAAATAGAAGGGAAGTACTGGAATATGTAGTTCCAAAGGTTGAAACACCGTAATAAACTTGTTCAATAGCACTTTGTAGTTCGATTTCTGTTAATGGACTCAAAGGGTGTATATAAACACACCACATTATATTATTAGAAATGGCGTATTTCACATCCAAGGCTGAATGAAAATTAGCGGCAAGACAGTCTAGTAATACATCTTTATCAAGTTCGTCGACGTCAGCAATTGGAGCTATAATTCGCATACGATCGTTAGTCTCGTCCGTAACAACCATCATAGGTAGTTTTTGGTAATTCACCTGCCATCGACCAGAAGTACCAATAATAGAATCTACTTGTTGTGCTAATAACGTTTCTAATCGTTGGTTATTCATTTGAGCAGAGACAGAAATAGAAAAGAAAAGAGTTGCGATTACGAGTAGATACTTCATATAATTGGATTAAAATAAAGTAGTCGAAGACTATGTAGGAAACTAACAAAGAAGAGTGTTTCTAGATGATTGTGAGTGTACTTGGAAACGTCAGTGAAATGGAACGCAATAACATGCCTGAAAGACAATGTCAAGGCATTGAGATAGCCAAGCCAAAAGGAGTCTATAAAGGACGTTTATATGGCTCTAGGATGACCACTGAGGAGTTCTTGAAGAAGTATAAGAAGATTGAGAATGAACTTAAAAATGGAGAATCACTTAGAAGAGCTGCTGCATTGGATGGGGTTAGTCTTGGAGTGGCTCAAAGGGTAAAGAAAGCAATGAACCAACAAGTTAAATTATAGAATCATGCCAACACAAGGAGAAAGACAAAATTATTTATGGAGACCGAATGATAATAGTTCAACCACTACCACACGCTACGAGCAAGAGGCTGAACATTGGACGAAAGCTTTCCGTAAAGCTGCTAATAATAACAAGCCAATAGATTATCGTGGTACGTTTGGAGTGATAGGGTTAGTACTTGCATTATTAACCAACTTAATAACTTTGATAGTTTTACTAGTTTTACAACTCATTAAATGGTTGAAGGCGTAATTTTTTTATCATTAGGTTAACTACAATTTTAAGACAATAAAAACCATTTAAAACTCTTCATTTGCGCTAATACTAAATAGAGCGAAATCATATTTTACAGGGTCACTTGGGTCTAATTGCCTTAAGGAATTGTCCAATTTTTGTAATGCTTTTGCGTCATCTTGTTTTCGCTTTAGCAAACCCAATTTACGAGCTATTCTTCCTGAATGAACATCTAGAGGACAAGATAGTTTTGAAGGTGAAATATTTTTCCATAACCCAAAATCTACCCCAGCATTATCCTTTCTAACAAGCCATCTAAGCATCATATTAATCCTTTTACAGGCTGAACCATTAAATGGGTCACTAACATGTTTCTCGGTTCTCTTCTCATGTTCTAATGAAAAAAACACCTTCTTAAATTCATAAATAGCTGGTTGAAGACTTGTTTGAGTAGCGTTATTTATAAAAATATTCTCCATACCATTATGGTTGGTGTAAATATTTTTTAAAGCTTGTATAAAGTATTTAAAGTCATTAATATTAAAAGTTCGATGTACAAAATTATCGAATTTATCAAGGTCAGATATTTTATGATTCACGATAAAATCATATGGTGAGTTCCCCAAAAGGTTCATCATCTTATCTGCATTTTTAATTATCATTTTGCGATTCCCCCATGCTATAGTTGCTGTTAGAAATGAAGCAATTTCAATATCTTCTTTTAAACTAAAACGATGAGGTATTTGGATAGGGTCAGATTCAATGAACTTAGGGTTATTGTATTGAATAACCTTTTCATCTAAATAATCTTTTATATTGTCAACATTCAATTTTTATGTTTTTTTTTTTTTATATCCATATAAAAATTACTATTCCAATAATTAAAACTCCAAAAAATTTATCTTCAATCCATTGCTCAAAAAAACCATCCATTGTTACAAAACCTATCAGTAATAACAATATTGATACAATAATAAAAACTATTAAACTTTTCCCCATATCAATAGTATTACGCTTCCTTATTAATTCGTAAAAATATGTATAACTGTTTGTTTTTTATTTAGTTATTTAAATTTATTATACTGATAAAGATATTTCACCAAAGAAAGGGTGAACCATATAAATATATATTTTGCTATATTTAAAACTGTCAAACAATAATAACTTGGAAGAAAAAGATAGAAGACCATTTATGGAGAGAGGGGCTAATGGGTGTTTAGTAGGATTTATTGGGCTTATCGCAATTTTTATGTTTTATTTTTTGATTATATATCAAGGTTCATCTTTATTGGGAAATATTCTTGAACTGTTACCATGGTATGTCTGGATAATTGTAGGATTAATTGGATTATATGTATTTCATGAGTGGGCAAATAAGAAAAAATAATTAAAACAATATTGCCGTCATTATTATACCTATAAATATATTAATACGTTTGGCAGCTGAATTCTTCAGCGGGTCACTCACATGTTTTTCAGTTCGAGTGGCATGAGGTAAGCTAAAAAACAGCTTTTTAAAACCATGTATGGAGGGTTGTAGTGAATCCTCTTCTGCATAATTGGCAAAGACCGTTTCTAAACCTCCGTGACATGTATAAATGTGATGAAGAGCTTTTATAAAATAAGCAAGGTCACCGCCATTAAATGTGCGATGAACGAAGTGAGATAGGGAGTTCAAGTCTTTTTTAGAGTGATTCATGACAAAATCAAAAGGAGCATGATCCATCAAGTTCATTAACCTATTTCCATTTTTGATAATACTTTTTCTGTTCCCCCAAGCAATAGTAGCTACTAAAAACCCAGCTATTTCAATATCCTCTTTCTGGCTAAATAAATGTGGAATTTGAATAGGGTCACTCTCAATAAATTTGGGCTGGTTGTAGAATATGGCTTTTTCGTCTAGAAATTCTTTGAGCTCAGTTTTATTCATTTTAAAGGCTAAGTCTACTTAGATAATGACTCCGTTTTGCATCACTAATTTTCGATCTGCCATGGACGCTAATTCTTCATTGTGAGTTACTATCACAAAGGTTTGCCCAAATTCATCACGAAGTTTGAAAAATAAATTATGCAAGTTCTCTGCACTTTCAGTGTCTAAATTACCACTAGGCTCATCTGCCAAAATAATGGATGGATTGTTTACCAACGCCCGTGCAACAGCCACACGTTGTTGTTCTCCTCCCGAGAGTTCATTTGGTTTGTGATGCT
>JAESTG010000387.1 GCA_016763715.1 Flavobacteriaceae bacterium | reverse complement strand
TATGCAGCAAGAGATGGCCATTACACAAGTCTCACGCATGCATCCGTGGAAAATGATGAATTTTGTTTTTGGATGGAAATTCCACTGGCATTAGGGACCGTTGGCGGACTCACTACTTTACACCCTTTGGTAAAATTGGAGCTTCAAATTTTGCAAAACCCAAATGCCAAAGAATTAATGCAGTTAGTCGCAGTCGCAGGACTAGCTCAGAATTTTGCTGCCATTCGATCACTGGTAACTACAGGGATTCAGAAAGGACATATGAAAATGCATTTAATGAACATTTTAAATCAGTTAAAGGCCACTTCCGAAGAAAAAGAAAAAACAATACATCATTTTAAGGAGCACGCAGTCACTCATAGTGCCGTAATAGATTTCGTTACCGCTTTGAGAGAGTCATAATTAATAAGCATTTAATTAAGTTGGGGTAAGCGACACGAAAAAATCAATAAAATTGAATAAAACATATTACAGTCACGGAAAACTATTGCTTACAGGTGAGTATGTCGTACTCGATGGAGCAACCGCTTTGGCTATCCCAACGAGCAAGGGACAGCATCTCACTGTTCAAGAAACAGAAGGAAATGGTATAACTTGGGTAAGTTTGGACGAAAATGGCAGCTCTTGGTTTGAAGCATCCTTTGATTGTCATTTCAAGTTAAATCAAACCAACAACAAGAAAATGGCCATTACACTTTTGGACATTCTTTCTAAAGCTCGACAACTCAACCCTACTTTCCTAAAAGAAGACAAACACTATAAAATAACTACAGAACTAGAGTTTTCACGTGATTGGGGGTTAGGGACATCATCTACTTTAATTAACAGTATTGCCCAATGGGCACAGGTGGATGCATTTTTATTATTGGAGAAATCTTTTGGTGGAAGCGGGTATGATATAGCCGCTGCACAATCTTGTCTACCCCTATTTTATACAAGATTAAGTCCAAAATCTGAGATTCGAACGGTTGCCTTAGATTGGGACTTTAAAGATCAACTGTTTTTTGTTTATCTAAATAAAAAACAAGACAGTAAGCTAGGTATTGCCCGTTACAGAAACAAACAGGCTTCTGTAAGAGATATCCAACGAATTACAGATATCACTCACAAACTTTTGATGTGCTATAGCCTAAGGGATTTCGAACAGCTCATGGAAAGTCATGAAAGCATTATTTCCAATCTTATTGAGCTACCTACCGTGAAAGAACAATTCTTTTCAGATTACAAAGGAGTTGTAAAAAGTCTTGGAGCTTGGGGAGGTGACTTCGCTTTAGCCACAGGAACCGCTTTAGATCAAGAATACTTCAGAGAAAAAGGATACACGACCATCATCCCTTTTTCAGAAATGATTGCATAAAAAAACCCTCCATTATACAAGACAATGGAGGATTATTTTTAATTCTTTATCCCGAATTAATAGAAACTTGCTCTATTATCTTCGATATCGGCTGCTTTTTTCAAAGCCTGATAGACACTGTTGTTGATTGCTCCAGTAGCACCTAACTTCAATTGAGTTACATAATTACCGTAATTCTCAAGGTCTGGCGCATTATTTATGGCTAATACCTGTACCATAAACACACCAGTTTCTCCGTCAATCAAGTTGGTCATTTCACCAACTTTCTTTCCAAAGGCAGCTCCTACAACTACTGGCTCAGTTCCTGCTCCAGCAATGGTTGGCGCCGATCTAGTAAGTGCAGTAGCATTTTTAACGGTCACATTCTGACTTGTTGCAATTTCCTGTAGTGTTGTACCACTAATTGTTTCATGAATCTTTTTAGCCTTCTTTTCTTTTCTTAAGATAGGGGTCACTACTCCAGATGCCTCAGCAACGCTCATTAAAGCTTTCTCAGCATTCTTTCTGGTTAATCGAACAATTACGTACGTATCGTTTACATTCATTCGTTTTACAGCACCAACTTTGGTATCCTCTTCAAAGGCCCAATTGATGATGGAACGATCATTTCCAATTCCAGGGATATTAGCATCTAAATTTCCAATTTTGTTAACTGGCTTTGGCGTAAGTGCATTCTCCAATGCTACAGCTGTATAATCACCCTCTCTTGCCGCTTCTTCAAATTTAGCTGCCTTTGAAAATACATCGCTCAGTGTTTTCTCAGAAGCTTCAATTTCACGTGAAACGGTTGCCAACTTAACAAGCTTCTGTTCATTTTTCTGTCCTTCAATTTCAATAATGTGATATCCAAATTGAGTTTCCACAACTCCTATAGAACCAACAGATCCTTCAAAAGTAAAATCTCTAAACGGTGCTACCATTTTATTGTAAGGATACCAATCGTAACGCCCACCATTTTCAATACTTCCACTATCTGAAGAGAAATCTGTAACAAAACCTTCAAATTTAGATTTGTTAGACTTAATAATTCTCAACAGGCTATCCGCAGTAACTTTAGCTTGTTCTTTAGTTCTTGTAATGCTATCTGTTCTATTTAAACCAATTGGGATAAGAATGTGTCTAGATTTTACTGAATCTGCCAATTGCTTTATACCAATAACTTTAGTAATACTATATGTTAAACCTACCTTATAAGGTCCGTAAACATCACCTTCGGCAACATTAAGAATAGTATCGGTCAATGAAGGTGGCAAGTTATTTTTGAAATACCAACGATCTACATAGCTATTATCTGATTTCTCATTTACATAAACCTCATTTTCTTCCGAAGTTTTAAACTTAGCAACCATATCTTCCATATCAAGACGTGCTTCATCAATATCTTCAATTGAAGGCTCTTCTAAATAAGAAACATACTCTAAATCTACAGAAGGATCTACTTCAAATTTATCTGGATTCGCTTTGATGTAGGCTGCAATTTCAGTTTCAGTAACTTCTACACCTTCATCGGCAATTTTAGTATAAGGGATAAAAACAAAATCAATATTAATCTTGTCATTTTCAAAACGGTATTGTTGTTCTCCTTCAGCAGATGTAGTTACTAATCCACCTCTAACCATACTTAGGTAATGATTCTGCAAAATGCTTTCTTTTGTATTTTGCATGTAGTTATTCCATTCCTTCAATGCTTTTGGGTTTCCTTTTATTTGCTGAATGTATTCATTCACTCTAGCCTCACTATAAAAACCATTCACATCTTGAAAAGTTGGATTGTTAGCAAGGGCAATGCTCAATGTTTCTGCAAGTTGCTCTTGACTTATCGTCATTCCTAATGCATCTACTTGTTCTTGCATCAAGGTGCTTCTTAGTTTACGTTGCCATATAACACCCATAGCCTGTGCAGTAGTAGCATTTGGCCCCAATGATCTTTGGTAAGCCTCTACATCTCCCATGAAGTCTGAACGGGAAAGGTCTATTCCATTAATAGAAGCCACAGTATCTTGAACATCTTGTCCACCTCCTCCTTTGGTAAGGCTATCACTTACGATAAAGGCAAAAAGAGCCAATGCAATTATGATAATCAGGAAAATTCCTCTTTTACGAATGTTGCTTAATATTGCCATCTTATTTGTTAAAATTTATGCTCCCTCACCTGCATAATCATCATGTGAAGGCTTTAATACTACCCATTTTTATAATAAACCCTTGTTAGAGCCAAAAAATATGGGTAATTTGTTTTTATTTCGTGGGCGAAAATACCATTTTCCGAGCAGTAATAAAAAGGTTCCTCCAAAAAAAAATGAGGTTTTATCGAAAAATTAGTTCTGTATATTCTTTTTGAGGGATATCAAGTCAATTTTGGTGCTTGAAACTTCGAGAATTTTTATGATTGTATTATTCATTTCAACAATCTCACCTTGCTTCGGAATTTCTTCCGTAAAATTTACAATCATCCCACCTAAGGTTTCGTAGGCATCGTTCTCAGGAAGGTCAAGTTTGTATGTTTCATTCAAATAATCCACCTCTAAACGGGCAGAGAATTTATAATGATTTTCTTCAATTTCACTTTCGATTAAGACCGTAGAATCATGTTCGTCTTCAATTTCTCCAAACAACTCTTCGATAATATCCTCTACGGTAATTATTCCTGAAGTACCCCCATATTCATCGATAACTACAGCGATACTTTTTCTCTTTTTACTTAGAACATTGAGTACATCCTTGGCCAACATAGCTTCTGGAACAAAGACTACAGGCATTAATACTTTTTTAAGTGCACTTGGTTTTTTAAAAAGCTCGAAAGAACGAACATACCCTAAAATATCATCAATATTCTCATTGAAAACCAATATTTTGGACAAGCCTGTATCCGTAAATAATTTTCCCAATTCTTTGGGAGTGGAATGTACTTCTACTCCAACTACTTCTGTTCTTGGAATCATTACCTCTCTGGCTTTAACTCCTGAAAATTCTAATGCATTCTGAAAAATTTGTATTTCACTATCAATCTCATCCTTTTCTTCAATCGATTCAATTTGTTCACTTATATAGTTACCCAATTCCACTTTACTGAAACTCAACTGCACAGCATCACCCTCAGTTTTAAATAATACTTTTAAAACCATATCTGAAATCCAAATAATGCATTCAGAAATAATCGAAAAAAGCCAATAGAAAACATAGGCAGGTACAGCGAAAAATTTCAAGAGCTTATTGGCGTATATCTGGAAGAATACTTTGGGTAAAAATTCAGCCGTAAATAAAATAACCAAGGTTGAAATGATGGTATGAACTACTAATTCTGAAACCCCATCTATGGGAATAAAATCCACCAACAGAGCACCCATATAGAACCCATAAACAACCAATGTAATGTTGTTGCCAACAAGCATTGTGGCTATAAATTTGGAAGGACGTTTCGTAATTCTTCTCAAAACCATTGCCAAGAAGTTCTTCTGCTTCTTCTCAATCTCGATATGAATCTTATTGGCAGAAACATATGCGATTTCCATTCCAGAGAAAAAGGCGGAAAATATTAAAGAAAGGACGATGATGATGAGTTGGTACTCCACTTTATCAAATCATTAATTATGCTTAATCAGCTTAATCTAACCTATAGCTAGGTTATTGATCCTTATTACGCTCTTCAAGTTTTTTACGAAATCTTCGTTTGAAGAAAAACATAAAAATAGCAACCACACCAAAAAATGCAAACAAATAGGACTGGTCCCTATTCGCATCCCAATTGATAACCACCATATAAATGGCGAAAATGAACATCCCAATGTAGGCGTATTCGAAAAGTTGATAGATTTTATTGGTCATCTGTAGTTTCGGTTTTATTCTGGTCTATAATTTGAATTCCGTCGTTTTTGCGCGATAAAAATACGGTAAAATCTTCATTTGCATCGAATCTTGCTCCATCATTATAGGAACCATCACTAAATGTAATTCGATATGGCTTATCTGTGAATACCCATTTGTTTATTTGATCCCAATAAAGCTGTTCTGCTTTGAGGACATTTCCATCTGCGGTAATAAGAACTACATTGTCTCTTAAGTCCACAATGCCCGTTTCAGGATACCTCATTGCATAATCTGAAGTAACCGTACTCTTTTTACCATTTTCAAAAAACCGAACCTCCACTCCTTCAGGGAACTCTTGGTATGAAAACTCCAAATTGGAATAATCCAACACTTTTGGTGTTAATAAATTGGTAACGACTTTACCTGAATCTGTATATACCATTTTAACATTGGTACCTTCTGCAACGGGTAATCCATCTTTCAAGCTTAATCTTTTAACATTCTTATAGTTGCCTTCACATGAAAAAAGCGTAATGGTTATCAAAACAACCACTACGCTTTTTATCATATAATTGAAGGCTCGCATATTACAAACTAGGAACCTTTACGCTTCCACCAACCCAGCATCTAAAAGAAATAGTTTGGCCAGCCTTTCCTGAGCTAAATATATCAGTTTTACTTGGAGCCAATCCTCTGTAGCTACTTGCAGCAGATCTCGCTGAACTAGCAATTGAAGGATCTACTCGTGCTGCTTTATCAGCCATTTGAGCAGCTAGCCAGTTAATTGCTCTCTTTTCGAAAGGTGTACTTCCACAGCTATTTGCACTCTTGTTATACATTTGAGCTATTTTTAAATATGCTCTTCCAGAGTTAGGCTTAATTTCTAATATTTTTCTATAGTAAGTTCTAGCTTTACCGTAGCTTCCTTTCTTACGGAAGTTCTCGGCGATACTAGTATAATATCCTACTTTTCTATTTGGATCACTTTCCAATTCAACCGCTTGGTTGTAATAATCTAGTGCTTCACTAATTTTCCTGTCTTTTTCAGCCAATCTTCCCAAATAGAAAGCAGAAGCAGCAGATGGTTGTAAAGAGTGCAACTGCTGTACCATCTGGTAAAATAATGGTGTATCACAATCTTTAGAATTCAATTTTCCAGCCGAGCTTTTCAACCAGCTTACATCATTTTTCTTTTCTTCCCAAAGTCTTTCGTAAAGTGGGATTAAGTTTTTACAGTCTGCAATAGAACCTAATTTGGTGTCAATACTACCCTTTATTTTTCCGTAGCTCGTTAAGTTAGTTTCATACCCTTTAACTCGCTTCTGTTCTTTTGTAGTAAGAGCGACTCCTGTTTCTTCTTTGTCAATCAATTTAGACAACTTACTTGCATACTTACCTTCTTCTTTACCAATCTTTTCTTGAATGATATCATAAAGGTCGAATACTTCCTGAATACCTTTTTCGTTGGAATCGAACAAATCCTTAGCAAGGGAGAAATAGGTGTATAAACTTTTTGGGCTTGTAAACGTTGCTTCGTCTTTCTTATAAGCAGCATCAAAGGCATCGAACTGTTGTTGCTTGGCTCCAATTGCCAAATCAAACTTCAGCTGTGCTACTTTCGCCATATTCTTCCCCAACTTAGTTTTGCTAGGGTAATTTGCCATTTGAAGATCAAAGTTCTTTTCGTAAGCAGGAAGCTTAGATTTATCACCTTTCTGGATCAAATACTTGAACATTTTTTCGGCATACTGATATGTCGCCATGCTATATTTAGGACACTCTGTAACAACTTTATCATAGTGAGGTAAAGCAGCTTCGTAATTTTTAGCCTTAGCTGGTTCAATAAATAAAGAAGCTGTGGTTACACATTCGTCCATTTGCGCTAGCACTTTCCCGCTAAAAGCAACGTGCCTTGGCAAGGGCGCCTCAATCCTTACATTGTTTACTTCGTTAAGGCTGTTCCTCACCC
>JAESTG010000426.1 GCA_016763715.1 Flavobacteriaceae bacterium | reverse complement strand
TTTCTGAGTATGTTTTTTGAACTCCGTAAACAAAAGAACCTACAGATAATCCTAATAATATCGGGCTTCCATCTTTCGGCATGTCCCCGTCCAAATCAAAACTTAAACCTATCATTTTTTTTATCGTATCTAATAATTCTGGTGCAATATTGAAAATACTAATCAAAATTAAAAGCAGAATTACGGCATAGATAAATCTGTGCAAATTTCTTTTTTTCCATATTTTGAAATCAAAATTACCTTTTGTCAAAAAAGTTTTTGCTTTCCAAATGAAATACAAAAGCAAACCTAGACTTGAATATAAAAACGAAATTAAGAAGCAAATCATAAGTAGTGTTTTAAGTTTTAATCAATCACCTATTCTGAATATATTAACTATAATAGACGGAGTAAACGGAATATCGTTCGGGGCAATTCCGCTTGCCGCAAATGCTGAAAGTATTAAATCAGAATCTTCGACTTGAATTAATATTTTAGCTCTGTCGTTTGAGTTTTCGATTCTAAAAGTAGTGGTTAAAGACGAAACGTTTGTCGAATTAGAAGTATTAACAGATATTTTTATATTAGAAGCTGTTTTATTTATAAATCCTGATCCACTGTCTATGCTTGTAAAAATGTTAATAACATCAACACCTCCGCCAGCTGTTCTATTATATTGTGGCTCTATCGAAACTTGATAAACACCTGTAAATGGAAATTCCCAAATGTTCGGCAGTGTGTGAATGATTCCAGATGATTCACTTATAGAATCAGAAAGAACTTCCGTCGTAATGCTCGCAGTAAATGTCTGGTTAGCGCTGTGGTAATATTCTCCGTATATAGATTTCTCTAATTCTCTTATTTCTACCTCTATAAATCCTGAAGTAGCATGTATTTTACCCAAATAACCTACCTGTATGGCAATAGGGGGCTTTGTGGTTGTTATATCTCCGTCTGAGGAGTCAGACAGATAAACTTCCTTTCCTCCTTCTCCAACGAAAGTAGATGTGTTTAAATTATTAACACGCCCAAATGGTGTTATTAAGCCAAATGCTCCATTAGGCATAGTGGTGGTTGTAAATCCCTTTACTTTAGCCTTGGATTGAACACCCGCGTTTGATAGGCTTATTTCAAATGCATCATTACCTTCATCGAAATCACTGAAGTAAACGGCTTTACCGTCTGGTATAGATACTCCTGTGTTATTGATAACATAGTTGACAAGTTCTTGACCGACTTGGATTGAAGATCCAGTGAATGCATTTCGAACATTCATTGTGCCCTTTATGGGGTCGTAGTTTATTGACCCAGCGGCAGATCCTAATGGTGCTTGGTTTAGGAGATCGAATTTCAATATAGAAGAATTTATAAATTCTATATTTCCATTTTTCGTAGATAAAATATATGTTGTATCTATTTCATTAGGAACTGTTCGTTGTCCTTCCAAATCTAGACAGTAAGTTACTGTCATTAATAAAAATATTATGTACTTCATTCTTATGTACTTTTTTATGTTACCAAACAGGTGTTGACCTGTTTGTTAGTTCAATTAAATTTGTCGAATTAATAAGGTTATTATTAATAATAAATCCAGATGCAAATTGGATTGCACCTGCAGTAATAACTGCTCCTATTCTGTTACCTTTTACGGTAACGTTATATTGGTTATTAGAACTATTTCCGTTAGCACCAACAAATATGCTTCTAGGTAATCCTAGACTCAAATTTGAGTAAATAGTATTGTTTTCTATTATAGCGCCAACTAAACGTTGCCTTTCGTTGTCGCCATCAAGAGCATCATGTATACCATGTGCAGCAATGGGGTTATGAGTACCACTCGATTTATTTCCTTGAAATATAGTGTTATCTCTAACCACCATTCCTGCATATGCTTCTATTCCAGATCCGTAATTTAATGGGATTCCAGCTGCATCTTTTGACATTTTTATTATATTTCCACTAAACTCCCAACCCACATGTTCTCTTTGCAATCCTGCAAAATATGTCGAACCTGTTCCTGCAATCCCCTTATAATAATTTTCAACCAAATTGTCTTTTATTCGTATATTTTGGTATTTAATAAAGTCATCATCGTCAGGATGACCAGTATTGAATATCTGATACGTAATTCCTCCTTGACATTCAGCGTCGTACAACTTCCTCCCCATGAATGAATTACCCATGATTAACGTATTATTACTTTCGCTAATTATAAACTGGTGCTTATTCACCTGCGATCCTGTGAGTGGTGAAAGAGTGTATGACTCTCCTGTCTCTATCGTGTCTATCATGTTGTGGGTGAATCTTAACCCATCTGCTTTTGAAAACGCAAACCTAGTATGATTGAAATAATTGTGATCAAACACAATATTGTTAATATCGTTCGTTGTATTTCCTACTATATAGGTGTCCCCGCAATTATAGAAAAAGTTTTTATAAAAATAAATATCTCCATTTTCTTCGGATGATGTTGATGTGGTTGATAGAAATAAATATTTAAAGTTTGTGAAATTACTACCACTTACATGGATGTCTCCTCCCTTCACTCCTAGTGTGCTATTGTTATTGCCTATTATAGACTCTTCTCCGTTTGAAAAAACACAATTTATAATTTTAGCATTGTGCGGATTCGCCGAAAATGTTAGTACGGCTTCAGAATGCCCCATAATATCATCACCCACTTGATTACTTCCATTACCTTTACAATTTCTAAGAGTAATTCCATTAATAGTATCAACTCCGCTTGAAGCATGCACAAACGAACCTCCTAAGTTCTGGTATCTGGTTTCATCAACCAACCCTGAGGCAAAACTGATACACTCTGACGGTGTGTCGTAAACAAAACAATTTGTTATTGATGCGTCATTTGTTGACGACCCTAACAATATTGAATAGCTATATCTCCAATCTCCTGAAAATCCACTTTGAAACCCCTTTGGACTTGTAAACAAAACAACGCCTCCATTAGTGGCGTTCCCATCGAAGTATCCGTTATTAATTGTTATATTTCCAAAATCACCTACTTGTATTCCGAATGTGATAGACTCCACCATAGCTATACCGTTCGCTATATTAGCCCCGAATCCTCCGCTTGCTCCATTTACTGTTATCGTTGTTCCTGAGACATTTGTTATTGTTTGTGAACTGGTAGATGTAAGACTATGGCTGTTTTCACCATCACCCTGCCCTCCATTTGGAGCAGAAGGGTCTAAAAGAACAATGAACTGCCCTACTCTGAATCCAGAATCAGCGGTACCCAATGTCACAACCGTTGAAGTGTTTGAACTTCCTGTTACTGAAGGACTATCCATTCTATCTAAATTAACTCCATTCATGTTCCAGATTTGATCTTTAAAAATCGGAACATTTATGTCAATGTCATATTGATTTATTATAGTGCCTAGATGAATAGTGCCTTTCTCATTCGCTAGAATTGAACATCCGATTACCCTATCGCAATCATTATAGATTCCGTCAGGCGACGTAAGTTTATCTACATAATTTGTTCCATCTACGTCATATCCGCCCACTCTGAACCATTCTGGAATGAATGTGTTATCTATCGCTGTTCTTTTCCAAATTGTTGCGTCACTGGCGACTATCACTGTAGAACCGTTTTCTGTTCCTGTCGCGGATCTATAGAAAACGCCTCCTATCGTTATGTAACTTATCGAATTAAATGTATAAGTCTCGTCTTTTATGACAATAGAATTTCCACTATTATTATGATCATACCCTCGGACTTCAGAATAACTGTCAAAAGTCGTTTTCAATTGATTTGAACCTCCATCTACCCAATTTAATATTCCGTCTATATTTCCTAAGACTTGATTAACCGTCGCTGTGTCTCCATCACCATCAATGACTATTCCATTGATAATTACACTGTCTTTTTTAATAATCAACTCAGGTTGTGTTGATGAACTGGACCCGAACTTTATTTCGGTATTTGCTTGGAGATTTAAGAATGCACCCCCATTTATTAATGACGTTCCTGAAGAACCACTCCCAAATGTTGTTCCGCCTGATGACGATCCAAATGATATTATAGAAATTGGGCTATTTCCGTTGGCACTAATATTCACACTGGATTGACCTGTTATTACAGAGTTATTAACTGTCACGCTGGTAGTGCCAAGTCCGTTCACACCTTCAACGAATAAATCGTATAAAAATGAAAACGGATCGTCGTTTGATATTGAAACTGGGCCATTTCTATATATCCAATTGTCAGGTGTTGCATCTGCCCACAATCCTGCTGTCGGTGTATTATCACCCCAACTAACATTTCCTAAACCATCAGTAGATAATACTTGACCTGTTGATCCATCTATTTCAGGTAAATTATAATCACTGTATACAATTTCACCTATAATATCTGTCTTCAATATAGTGTTTCCTGTAGCCGCATTTTCATAACCATTTGCCCTGATATATAACTTACCATTTGTGTCAACCATAAATCCTTTATGATCTGAGGCTCCTGTTATTTTTTCCATCCCTACATAAGGGTCTGGCAGACTACTTGGTGCTGCTGCTGACCCAGCGGTAGTAGCTATAATTCGAGACGCGTTATTACTGGCTTTCATTACTGCTGCCGTTGTGTATAATTCAACTGTTGAAAAATCACCAACGGATAATGGGGATCTAAATTTATTAACTGCTGATCCAAGTGATAATAGATTATGAACCCCATCAAATATGTTGAATGAGAAATTTGAAATGTCTATTATTCTATTGTTGGTTAGTGTTCCATCGATAGAATAAACATTATCTCCTCCTCCTCCTCCGAAGCTGCTCCAATTAACCCCATTGTGCCATTCAAATTGACTATTTGAATTATTATAAATCATCATTCCTGATTGTGGGTTTGGAATATCTGACAGGGTGTTGTCTGGTACATTGTCAAACATCACCGCCCCTGATTTAAAAATAGTGAATGCATCAGACTTGCCGCGCTACTAGTTCCGTTTCCTATGCTAAATACTTTATCTTTTAGATTCCAATTGAAACCATCAGATATAAAACTATTTTCATTGAATGCTCCTAACACTACTTCATTTAGAGATCTGGTTATAACGTCATTCCCGATTGCTGTCGCTCCTGAATGATTAGTCCTAGATTTATAACCCATTGATGTTCCGTAATTACCAAAAGCGCTAGTTTCGTATCCAATGCCGATAGAGTACTGATTCCAAACAGTCATTTTCTGACCCAAAGCAATAGAGTTATCACCAGTAACAGCATGGTATCCAGCTGCTCTGTCTGTTTGTAAATCTATTGAGTTTTCCCCTATCGGTTCTGGTAATGCCGATGTCGAATTAGCAAGTTGTGGGTTCAAATAAACACTACCATCTTCTATATCTGAAATTAAAGACTGGACTTCAATTATCCAATTTTCACCTACTGGTAGGTTTGGATAATGTTTATAATAAACTCCTTCAAAATAAACGTACTTACATTCATCTGTTAATTGAACTTCCAGTCTTTGTATCGTATTGGGGTCTGCATCTACTTCACAGAGTCCACTACCTCCTATTTGTGAATTCGCAGTTACGTAAATAAATAACCCTAAAATCACATATATATATTTCATATTTTTCTAATTTTGTAGTAACGTAAGTTCTGCATTTAACCTTATTAGCAATGCTGTTGCATCTGCAATTCTCGCCACAAGAATCGCTTCGTCTTGAGTCTTTTCATCGAGTTTAAAAAGCATTAAATCATCGGCTTCAATCTCTGTCATTTCCACACTTAAGGTTGTAATTAATGTGCTGTCTGAGAAAACCTTAGTTTCCTCAACTTGAAACTTTCCACCCCCTTGGTCTATTTTATTTATAGTAGTCCTCTGGCTATGCCCCATCAAACTAATTGTCATGAAAAATAAAATTAATAATTTATTCATTTTTACTGTTTTTTTTATTGTCTAACTCTAACTGTTCCCTTTGCCACTCCGTAATCATTTCCAACATCCAATTTGTATTCCTGCTCAAAAACCACACCTCCTGATGTTGCTGCCACATCATCTACGTAGTAAATAAGTCTAGTAGAGACATCTACAGAACCTCCATCTACTAAAGATATCGTACTTCCTTCAATGGACAAGTCCTGAGTGTCTCCGAATAATGGTGTTACCCATGTGTAGTTCCCTAATCCGTCTGTCTGTAATATATCTCCGTCGCTTCCTCCTGCTGGTAACGTGTCTGAACCTGCTAACTTAGATGATAATGTTTCATATGATAATTTTCCTGTGAGTGAATCGCTGACAAGTATGTGTTCTGTTCCTAATGGTGCTTTTTGTAATTGGCTTGAAACTTTTATTCTCTGAGCATCCGCATAACTTATCGTAGTAAATATTATTGCAAATACTATTATTATTTTCCTCATTTTAATTATTTGACTTCTTACAAAATATCATTAATATAGAATCCTTCATTGCTTCAGGTTCATGTGGCGTTCCTTTTTTCCACATGTGAACTTTTCCGTTTGGCTTCATCACGACACCGCTGGTGTTGTCTTTTACTTCTCCTTCAATAATTAAGAAAGTTTCAAAAAAATCTTG
>JAESTG010000386.1 GCA_016763715.1 Flavobacteriaceae bacterium | reverse complement strand
GATTTTTTGAATTTGGGTGAAACCATTTATGTCCTCAATACGGATGAAATAAACACCAGTGCTTAATTCAGACAAGTCTATTTCATTTGAGTCGTAAACTGTTTTCAATGTATTACCATAACAGTCAAAAGCACGTATGGATTGGATAATTTTTTTAGACCTAACAGTTGTCTTTGTGGCTGTTGGGTTTGGGTAAAGCACAAAATTTTCTTTTGTAGAATCATCAATGCCAAGAGGGCCTAAGTTTTCATACCAAGCGACTTTGTCGTCAACTATAGAGGCAGTAACAATATCTAAAAGTCCATCCTTATTAAAATCGGCAGCTCTAATATCTCTTAAGCCATTAGTTTCATCGCTGATTAAAATTTCATTGTTAAAATCTCCTAGACCGTCCGAATTTTCAAACCATGAAAAGTGAGAACTATGACCTTTAAGGATGTCGATATCTCCATCATTGTCTAGGTCGTAAAAGACCATTAAATATGTATTAAAGTCAGCATAAATTACTTCCGGGGTACCAAAAGCTCCTTGTCCATCTAAATTTTCGAGCCATACAATATTATGGCCATAAAACTCGCCATCGTCGAAAAATGTTGAAGCTATTAAATCCATTTTAGAATCTCCGTTAACGTCAGCAAACCCCAAACTTGAAATACTCGAAAAATCAGATAACGGATTATATTGAAATTGATGGAGCTCCTGTGCTATGGACAAGTCCCCCTGTCCATCTAAATTTTCATACCAAATAAGTTTACTAGAAGCATAACCTTCGTAGGAAGTAATTACATCGTAATCACCATCGTTGTCCAAATCGAAATTTAATAAAATACTACCGCCTCCATCACCATAAAACTCGCCAATTTCAATTATATTTTCATTACTAAAATTTCCTTGCCCGTCTGTGTTTTCATACCAAACAAGTCGATTGTTAAAGCTATCATGGTAAAGGTTCGCAAAAACATCTATGTCGCCATCGTTATCCATGTCTTCAAAACTAAATGTGTAAGGATAAGATGTATTTGCTATTATTTGTTCTGAACCAAAATTCCCTAAACCATCTAAATTTTCTAGCCATGCAATTATGTCTAAATTGGTCTTGTAAATGATGTCTTTTAATCCATCCCCGTTTAAATCATGCATTTCTAACCCCTCAATTGCTGGAATAGTAGTAGATAGGTATTGTTTTCCTCCAAAATTCCCTGAACCTTCAATGTTTTGATACCAGACAATTCTGTTTTCACCATTTAAAGTTGAAACGACATCGATAAAACCGTCTTGATTGACATCATATGGTATTGCCCTTATGGCTCCATTAGCATTTGCATCGATAATTTGTTGTGACCCAAATTGGGCCGTTAGACTCGATACGCTGAGAAATAGGAATCCATAGAAATAAAATGTTTTCGTATCGATAATTTTAATGAAGGGAGGGGAGTTAGGATTAAATGTACGGATAAATAGTGACTTTATTAAAATTCAATGCAAAATTAAGATTTACGAACGATAACTATCAAACATCCTACTTCTCACTTCCAATCTCAAACCTTGAAAATTAAATTTAGGATTGAAGAAAGACTAATATCGAATATCCCAAATGGCACATCAAATTCCCAATACCAAAATATAATCTCAGACTTTAATGAAATAGGATAATAAACAGTACTTTTGCAGGCTGAAACAAAGCCTATCAGTTGGTTTATTGAAAAAATAAGGTAAATAGCTGATTTCCATTAGGTTTTGAGCATAAAGAGAAACGATATGAACATCAAAAACATCGCCATTATTGCCCACGTTGACCACGGTAAAACTACTTTGGTAGACAAAATTATGCATCACTGTAGCTTATTTCGTGAAAATGAAAAGATGGGTGAACTTATTTTGGATAATAACGATTTGGAACGTGAGCGTGGTATTACCATTACTTCTAAAAATGTTTCCGTAGTATATAAAGACACAAAGATTAACATTATAGATACTCCTGGTCACGCCGATTTTGGAGGAGAAGTGGAGCGAGTGCTTAATATGGCCGATGGTGTTTTGTTGTTGGTAGATGCTTTTGAAGGACCCATGCCACAAACTCGATTCGTATTGCAAAAAGCAATTGATCTTGGATTGAAACCTTGTGTGGTTATCAATAAAGTGGATAAGGAAAATTGTACGCCAGATGAAGTACATGAAGCCGTTTTTGATTTGATGTTTGAGCTAGGCGCTGAAGAATGGCAGTTGGATTTTCCAACCGTATATGGAAGTGCAAAACATAACTGGATGAGTGATGACTGGCAAAATGAAACTGACAATATCGAACCTTTGTTAGATATGGTTTTGGAACATGTTCCTTCCCCTAATGTGGAAGAAGGTTCAACGCAGATGTTAATCACTTCATTAGACTACTCGTCATTTACGGGGCGTGTCGCCATTGGTCGTTTACAAAGAGGAAGTTTGAAGGAAAACATGCAAGTTTCTTTAGTGAAGAGGGATGGTTCAATTTTTAAATCTAAAATTAAGGAATTACAAACGTTTGAGGGTTTAGGTCGTAAAAAAGTGACCGAAGTACAAGCAGGAGATATATGTGCTCTAGTGGGGATTGAAGGTTTTGAGATTGGTGATACAATTGCAGATATTGAAAACCCAGAGGCTCTGAAAACTATTGCTATTGATGAGCCTACGATGAGTATGCTGTTTACCATTAATGATTCTCCTTTCTTCGGGAAAGATGGGAAGTTTGTGACGTCACGACATATTAGAGAGCGTTTGGAGCGTGAGTTAGAGAAAAACTTGGCACTACGTGTAAATTCAACAGATAGTGCCGATAAATTTTTAGTATTTGGTCGTGGTGTTTTACACTTGTCTGTTTTAATTGAAACAATGCGTCGTGAAGGATACGAGATGCAAATTGGTCAGCCACAGGTAATCGTTAAAGAAATTGATGGTGTTAAATGTGAGCCCGTTGAAGAATTAACTATTGACCTTCCTGAGCATGTAAGTGGTCGTGCCATAGATATGGTAACTATTCGTAAAGGAGAAATGTTGAGTATGGAAGCAAAAGGTGAACGTATGGTTTGTGCATTTACCATCCCGTCCCGTGGTATTATTGGTTTAAGAAATCAATTGCTAACTGCTACTGCTGGTGAAGCCATTATGACACACCGTTTTTTAGAATACCAACCTATGAAAGGTGGTATTCCTGAGCGTCAAAATGG
>JAESTG010000385.1 GCA_016763715.1 Flavobacteriaceae bacterium | reverse complement strand
TTTCAGTAGATTTAATTGGTAATGGGTGTACCACTGGTATATCGGTGCATGACCGTGCTAAAACTATAGAAGCATTAGTGAATAATGACACAAAACCAAGTGATTTAGGTCGACCTGGGCACATTTTTCCGTTAAGAGCTAAGGAAGGTGGGGTATTACGAAGAACTGGACATACAGAAGCTGCTATCGATTTGGCAAGACTTGCAGGGTTAGAACCCGTAGGGATTTTGGTAGAAATATTGAATGAAGACGGTACCATGGCACGCTTACCACAATTGATGGAAGTAGCTAAAAAATTCGACTTAAAGCTTATCTCCATTGAAGATTTAGTGGCTTATCGAATGGAGCACGACTCACTTATCGAAAAAGAAGAAGACTTTACCATTAGCACCAAATTTGGGAGTTTTAGACTTCGTGCCTACAAACAAACCACTAATGACCAAGTACATATTGCCCTTACCAAAGGAGAATGGTCTACTTCCGAACCCGTTTTTGTTCGTGTCAATTCGACATTGGTTAAAAACGATATTTTGGGCACACTCACTAATAATGTTGAAAAAAAGTTAGACCCAATATTTAACATTATTAATGAAGAAGAAAAAGGTGCTATTGTATTTATCAATCAACAAAGTCAGTCGCTTAATTTATTGAAACGATTGAATGAACTTAAATTGTCTCAAACCGAAGGGGAAATCCCTAAGGCACCAAGAATTACAATGGACACAAAGGACTTTGGAATTGGCGCTCAAATTCTTCATGATTTAGGCATACACAAAATCCGTCTCATATCGAATAATGAAGGAACCAAACGTGTTGGAATGATAGGATATGGCTTGGAAATTACAGAGTATATTCCTTTTTAAGTATTTCTGAAAGTACCGTTTTCATTTTAGCAGCTCGTTCTGAAATTTCAACATCAGTCCAACCTATTTTCACTAAAGAAGAAATAGTCCGGCTCATCCAAGCATCGCTCTTAGAAAAGTCCGTATTGTTCAAATCTTGAATTAGATTTTGAATTTCAGAAGGAAGATTCCCCATTCCTTTCAAATTTCTTAAATGCTCCCAGCCATGAATATAATGCCAATTATTGCTAAACCAATAGAAACAGGCATCTACACCTTCGGCACTAAGAGCTACATGTGCTTTTTTAGCTAACTCTTCGTTGGGCAAAAAGAAACTTAAGAATGAATAATTTTCTTCTCCTCCTTCGGGCACAGTTCGAAAAGTAACCCCTTCTATTTCAGAAAGTGCCTCTCGCATCACTAAATAATTCTTCTTTTGCTGAGTCAGAATAGTGTCCAATTTCCCTAACTGCGCAATACCAACTGCAGCGTTTAATTCAGAAATACGAAAATTATATCCAAGGGTAGGATGCGTTTCTGCTCCACGGTCAGATCCAATATGATCGTGTCCATGATCCTGATATTGATCAGAGTTTATAGCATATTGCTCGTTGTTGGTAATGATACCTCCTCCTTCACCACAGGTAATCGTTTTTACATAATCGAATGAAAAACAACCCAAATCACCATAACTACCCAAAGGCTTGCCATCGTAAGTGCCTCCAATAGCTTGACAAGCATCTTCTAGCAAGATTAGATCATGAATATCACAAATAGATTTCAATGCCTTCAAATTGGCCATAGAGCCACACATATGCACAGGCATCACACAACGGGTACGAGGCGTAATCGCAGCTTTCACCGCTTCAGGATCTAATGTTAACGTGTCATCAATATCAACTAACACGGGAACAGCTCCCAACATCATAATCGATTCAAAACTTGCTACAAAAGTGAACGTAGGCATGATAACCTCATCCCCTGCTCCTATTCCGGCAGCAGCCAAAGCAACAGTTAAAGCTGAAGTTCCACTGGAAACCAATTGACAATACTTGCTATCCATTCGCTGGGCAAAAGCAATCTCAAACTCTTTAGCTTTCCAATGGCCGTTGCGCATTCCATCAAAGCCGTAGCGCATTAACACACCACTTTCTAATACATCATTTACTTGTTTACGTTCTTCGTCTCCAAAAGCTTCAAATCCTGGCATATATTATATGTTTTGTTCTTAATAGAACTATTTTGTTAATCCATTTTTGACCTTTACGTACGGTCATGTCTTCTACTAAGACGTGCCACAAAGGTAAGGGTTGCGTTATTGTCATGCAATAGTGAGTCACGCTTCATGATGCAAAAACTCCATGGGAATTGACTATTGCAAATAGTCCAGTTGTTGTTATCTTTGATATCCTATGCAAAAAGAAAAGAAAGAGATAAAAAAGCCGAAAATTAGTATGGCTACGGCCTTTAAAACTATTATTTGGCCCAGAAGAAAATTGGTGTTTATTGGACTAATTCTCATCATAATAAGTAGACTAACAAGTCTAATTATGCCTTGGAAATTACGAACCTTATTGGATGACGTCGTACCAAACAAGGATTTTCCAGCACTTTATGATTTACTATGGTTGGTTGGTTTTGCGCTACTTATTCAAGCGGTTACCTCTTTTCTGCTCACTCGAATTTTAAGCGTTCAAGCACAATATCTTATTTCAGAATTAAGAGCACAAGTTCAGAAAAAAGTGCTTTCATTACCCATAAGTTTTTTCGATAATAATAAATCGGGTGCGCTTGTGTCCCGAATTATGACCGATGTAGAAGGTGTTCGAAATCTAATTGGTACTGGATTGGTACAACTAATAGGTGGTACAATTACGGCAGTAGTTACACTAGTTATTTTAATTAAAATGAATGCTTGGATGACCCTATTTGTGTTTCTGCCCGTATCCATTTTTGGATATGTGGCGTTAAGAGCATTTAAATATATAAGACCCCTATTTAGAAATCGTGGTAAAATAAATGCAGAGGTGCAGGGAAGACTGACGGAAACTTTAGCTGGAATTCGTGTAATTAAGGGGTTCAATGCAGAGGAACAAGAAAACAAGGTCTTTGAGAAAGGTGTTGACAGGTTATTTCAGAATGTAAAAAAGAGCCTCACAGCAACGGCATTAATGACAAGTTCTTCAACATTCTTATTGGGATTGGCATCGGTTGGGATTATGGGTATTGGCGGTTATTATATGATACAAGGCGAAATGACTACTGGTGAGTTTATTTCCTATACCGTGTTTCTAGGTTTTTTGATTGCACCCATTGTACAAATGAGCAATATTGGGAGTCAACTTACCGAAGCATTGGCGGGCTTGGATCGTACCGAAGAGTTAATGAATATGACCGCTGAAGAAGACATTGAAGAGCGTACTGTTGTCATTGAACATTTGAAAGGACATTTAAAATTTGAAAATGTTTCTTTTTCTTATGAAGAAGGAAAAGAAGTCCTGAGCAATATTAATTTTGAAGCGAAAGCAGGAAATGTGATTGCTTTAGTGGGAAGTTCTGGTTCAGGAAAATCTACTATTGCTGGACTCACAGCTACTTTTCTAAACCCAAAATCGGGAAAAGTACTTATGGACGGGCAAGACCTTTCCAAAGTAAAATTAAGTAGCTATCGGAAGTATTTAGGAGTTGTTTTGCAAGATGAATTTTTATTCGAAGGTACTATCCGCGACAATATCTTATTCCCAAGACCAAACGCTTCCGAAGAAGAACTACAAAAAGCAGTGAAGGCTGGTTATGTAAATGAATTCACCGATCGTTTTGAAGACGGACTTGACACTTTAATTGGAGAACGTGGAGTAAAACTCTCTGGAGGACAGCGCCAACGTATTTCCATTGCAAGAGCTATTTTGGCGAATCCAAAGGTGATTA
>JAESTG010000384.1 GCA_016763715.1 Flavobacteriaceae bacterium | reverse complement strand
TTTTGCTGCAGAACCCTCAATTAAATCAATGTTTAATCTATTTAAATGAATAATAAATAAAGCCTTCGAAATTCGAGGGCTTTTTTATTTTACAGGACTAATTATCTTCACATCCTGAAAACGAATAGCGCCTCTTATAATGCCAGCAATCACATCATACATGGCGTTAATAATTTGCATTTTTAGTTCACTTTTATTGTAAATGAGACTAACTTCTCGTGCAGGTGTTGGTTCTTTAAAAAAACGTAAATATTTTTTTGTTCTTCGGAAATGTCCAACGTATGTAAATAGGGCAGTAGTGTCATTCCTAAACCTTCGTGCGTTAATTTTATTAAAGTTTCAAAACTCCCACTTTCTAGTTGAAACGAATCATCTTTTGATAGTTTAGAGGCCTTACATAGATTTATGACACCATCCCTAAAGCAATGTCCATCTTCCAATAACAGTATATCTTCAATGTCCAAATCTTTGCCCTCAATCTTATCTTTTTTGAATAATCGGTGATCTTCGGGAACATAACCTACAAAAGGTTCATAATATAAGGTGCGTTCTTTTATTTTTTCATGATAGAGTGGTGTAGCTGCTATGGCAGCATCTAAATGCCCATCACTAAGTTTAGCAATGATTTCATCGGTAGCTAATTCTTCTATTTTTAATTGAACTTTAGGATATTTCACCGTAAAGGTTTTTAAAAACATAGGTAAGAGTGTGGGCATAATGGTCGGAATGATTCCTAGTCTAAATTCTCCACCAATAAACCCTTTTTCTTGGTCCACAACATCTTGCATACGGTCGGCCTCATTAACGATATTCTTTGCCTGATTTACAACCTTTTTCCCGACGCTTGTTAATTCAATAGGTTTCTTACTACGGTCAAAAATTAAGATATCCAACTCTTCCTCCAGTTTTTGTATTTGCATACTTAAAGTGGGTTGGGTAACGAAAGTGTTTTCAGCAGCTTTGGTAAAGTTTTGATGTTCAGCAACTGCAAGAACATACTTTAATTGTGTAATAGTCATCCTAAGGTTGTTTATCCAAAGATAGTTTTTTGTATTGATGAAATTTATGGTTCACGATAAATTTTAAGAATATGCTTATAGTTGAGTGCTAGAAATGACTTGAATATTTATATTAAAACCTATAAAAGCTTGAGACCAATAGTAGTTATTGGTCTCAAGCTTATTATCTAGGTTTTTTGTTCTTAAGTTACAATCTAATATCTAGTGAAACTGGCTCCGATGCAACATCAAATTTTGCATCATTCCATTGTGGAGGTCCATAACTCATCGGGTTATTAGAAACACCGTACATTTCTTTAGGCATACCATTAGGTTCGAAATCCAAAATCTTATTTCCATTTTTATCGTGAAATATTGTCACTCCATAAGTGCCAGGTAATATGTTTGTGAATGTTACT
The DNA here is from genome assembly GCA_016763715.1 of Flavobacteriaceae bacterium. The sequence goes on along the minus strand of JAESTG010000384.1, from coordinate 4,421 downwards.
GTTGCTTTTCCGTCAACAATTTCACTTTCTAATCCCTGAATTGGTGCGGCTTTCATAAAAGTGTTTTCGTCGTAGAGACCTACAATAATGATTCCTTCCGAACTTTTAACAGGAACAGTAATCGTAATAGTGGTTCCTTCAGTTTGAACGTTAGTGCTTGTCTGTGCGTTTGCAAATAATGTTGGAATAGCTAATGTTAAGGTAAGAATGATTGTTTTCATAATATGGGTTTTATTTAGTTTACTTTGTTTGAACACTTCAAAAGTGGAAATAAAACTCATCCAGAAAAACAATATCTAACCGAGTTGTCGATTTTTAATGCTGAATTGTATGTTACTGCATGAAAATGTAACTTGGATTACTATATAAGACTCATTTATAGTACGACGGAGCTAGGAAAGGTTTGTGACAAAGTTTTAGAGAAGCCCTCTTGCTTTAATCTCAAGGTATTTGTTGATGGTATTTATGGTTAAATCTTCTGGAGCAGTTAGGACGGTTTGAATTCCTCGCTGTTGCAGCTCTCGAACCATTAGTTTTTTATCAAATTCAAATTGTTGCGCAATGGTTTGATCATAGATTTCAGAAATATCGGTAGGTTGCATATGGCTTAATTGGCGCAATTCGGTATTTTCAAAAAAGATAACTACTAGGAGGTGTTTTTTAGCAATAGCCTGCAAATATGGAAGTTGTCTATGCAGTGAAGATATATGTTCAAAGTTGGTGTACAACATAATAAGGCTTCGATGCGTAATTTTTTGTTTTATGAGTGCTTGTAACACACCAAAATCAGAATCTAAGAATTGGGAGTCCAAATTATATAGAGATTCCAAAACAAGGTTCAAATGCGTTTTTTTGGCTTGAGCGGGAAGGTAAGTCCCTAACTTATTTGAGAAATTAACCAATCCTATTTTATCCCCTTTTTTCAATGCAACATTCGAAAATGCCAACGTACTATTAATGGCGTAATCCACTAATTTAATTCCCTCGAAAGGCATTTTCATCACTCTGCTCGAATCAATTATCGAGTAAATAGGTTGCATTTTCTCATCTTGGTACTGATTAACCATGAGTTGCCCTCGTTTGGCAGTTGTCTTCCAATTGACCGTTCTTAAATCATCGCCAGCCACATACTCCTTAATTTGTTCGAATTCCATGGTGTGGCCAATCCGTCTAATCTTTTTTAGTCCAATATGTGACAAACGATTATCGATGGCAAGGAAATCATACTTCTTCATATGAATAAATGATGGATAGACCTTCACCATTTGTTCTTTATTAAACGTATATCTTTTTCGAACCAATCCAATTATCGAGGTAACGAAGCAATTTAAATTACCAAAGACATATTCACCACGGTCCACGGGTCGAACTGTATATTGAAATGTATCCCTACCCTTACCTTTTATTTTTATTTTTCTGAAAAAATCACGTTTTTGAAATTGTACTGGTAATTCATCTACAATAGCTACTTCTATAGGAAAAGAATAGGCATTATGCAGTTTAATAGAGACTAAATTCTCATCACTATTTGAAAACCTGTCTGGCAAAAGGCGTTCTCCTCTCAGTCCTTTAGAACTATAAAGCATTGTTATTTCCAACAAAATAAAAACCAAAAGCCCTAATACCATCACCCAAATAATTCCATATAATGTTGGTATCCAATAGGAAACTAAAAATAGTAATACAAAAATGGACAACACGTAAAAGAAACGGGAAGTAAGATATATGGATTTGATGAATGCTATCACTTAGCGGGGTATTTCAACAGATTTGGAAATAATATCAATTACAGTTTCGGGAGTCATTCCTTCCATTTCACATTCGGGAGAAAGAATAATTCGATGTCGAAGTACAGGTGCTAATACTTTTTTCACATCGTCTGGAGTAACGAAATCTCTTTTGTTAATGGCGGCAATGGCCTTAGATGCATTCATAATGGCTAAAGATGCTCTTGGTGAACCCCCTAGATAGAGATGTGGGTGATTCCTCGTTTTATCTACTACTTCGGCGATATATGTGAAAATTTTGTCTTCAATTAAAATCTCCTGAACCTGAGCTCTAAATTTTTTAAGCTCATCTGGGGTTAGCACTGGGCTAATTGTGGCCTCTGGATTTGCAAGTTTACGTTCATGGTGCGTCTTTAGAATAGTTACTTCATCTTCCAGTTTTGGATATCCAACCTTTATTTTGAATAGAAAACGATCTAATTGTGCTTCGGGTAAAGCGTAGGTACCTTCTTGTTCTATAGGATTTTGAGTTGCTAATACAATAAAGGGATATTCCATATCATATTGAACACCGTCTATGGTAACTTGTCTTTCCTCCATTACCTCGAACAAGGCAGATTGAGTTTTTGCAGGTGCTCGGTTTATTTCATCTATTAGAACCACATTAGAAAAAATAGGACCCTTTTTGAATTCGAAATCTGAAGTTTTCATATTTAAAATAGATGTGCCCAAGATATCACTCGGCATTAAATCTGGAGTAAATTGAATTCGACTAAAGCCGGTTTTTAGGGTTTTGGCGAACGATTTAGCAGTAATTGTTTTTGCAATACCAGGAACACCTTCAATAAGAATATGTCCATTGGCCAATAAACCAACAATGAGTAATTCTATAAAGTCTTCCTGTCCAATAATGATTTTGGATAGCTGCCTTTTTATGTTGTCTACCGCAGTAGTCAGTTCCTCTAGAGGAATCCTATTGGTAAAGTGTAATTCTTCGTTTTGTGCTTCAGGGTTTTCCATCAATATTAGGTTTATATTCGGTAATTAATTTATTCAGTTTTATAAGTTCTTGTTCCCCTGTGGCATGCTGATGCGATATTTTTTCAATAAAGGTGAACAAGGATGTAGTGGTTTCTATATCGTTATTACTTCGAGCGGATAGGGTCTTTAAAAAACGACTGTCCAAGTTTTCAGTTGGTAATCTTAGTTGTGTTCGTATAAACTCGAAAAATAAGGCTATTTGTTTTCTTGCAATACCATGATGATCTTTCTTGTCAAAATACATTCCAGAAATGGTTTGGGTATATTCATAAGATTTGTTGACTAATGGTTTTATAATTGGAATACTTCGTTGTTTTCGTTTTCCTTGAAACAGTATGAATAATACTGCGCCGATGAGCACAAAATAATAAGCCCACTTTAAATATCGATTGTTCAATAAAATGTGTAGTGGAGATATATTAATAGGTTTACCACTTTTGTAATAAGCATCCAAATAGAGATGAGAACCGTCATTTATATAGGATAATACATTTTTGGTGTGTTGGCTATTTTCATTAAGTAACAAGAAGTAATTCGTAAATATTTCAGGCTGATTATGAAAATAAAAAGTGCCATCTCCATATGGTGCCATAATAAAATTGACTAATGGGTTATCAATTGATAGGGTGTCGTTATATAATTGAGTGACACCAAGCACTTTTTGCGAAAGGGTATCTATTTTATCAAAATAGGTAACAGTAACATCTTTCTCAATATGAAATGGAGTGTCTGACTTTAGTTTTTCATTCACCAAATTAAGCATAGGCTCCGTTGTAAAACCATCCATTAAAAAGAGTGTATTGGTTTCAATGTTTAGTGAATCTAAAAGATCATTAGTATGATAGTGTGACGATATGAAGACCGAATTCCCTTTTTCTACCCAAGAAGTAAGCTCTTCTAGTTCCGTTGTGTCAAATTGAACTCGGTCATTGATAAATAGATATGTTCCAGCAATAGTACTATCCTGAAGTAATTGATATGGGGGAATGTTCACCTGAGTTAAGTTATCTTCAAATGATTCCTCCATGAGCTGAGTAAAAACAAAAGTACCGTATGGAATCTTGTCTTTATTGAAATAACTTGGGAACCAATTTACCTGTTCTGGTTTTGAAGCTTCTGCGTAAACCAAAAGCGCCACCGTAAGTAGAAATCCAAAGAAGAATATTTTTTGAAACTTAGTCAACGGCTTTTGGGATTTGATGTTCTAAATGATTGAATGTTTCCTGAGCAACTGCATAGTCACTTTTAGTAACTTCAAAATTACCGTACCAAATATAATCGTATAGGCTAGTTACTTTTTGAAATTGAATGTTTATTTCTGCGGAAGAAATTTCTGCGATATAATCGTTATTGGTTTTGTCAAACATATATTCAATAACTTCTCCCTCCGAAAGTTTTTTCAGAATTAAGAGGTAGTAATAGCGAACTGCAAGTCGGTAATCTTGTTGTTCTAAGGCCTGAGTAACTAACTCTTTGATGTTTTTCGTCTTTATTATTTCCTCCTCTTCCGTAAAGAAAATACTTGGTGTTTCTTTAGATTTGAGCAGACGTGCTCCTGGGTTGAGCTTATAGAATAGCCAAATTATAAATGCTATAAGTGCGATAATAATCAAATATGGAAATATCTGAAGAAAAAATGTCCAAAAACCACTG
>JAESTG010000383.1 GCA_016763715.1 Flavobacteriaceae bacterium | reverse complement strand
TTTGAACCAAATACTTTGTAAGCATACCAGTACCAGATCCTATTTCCAGAACATTTTGACACCCCTTAAGCTTAAGGGTATTTCCAATTTTTTCTGCAACAGATTCATCGATAAGAAAGTGTTGTCCTAAATGTTTTTTGGCTCGTACGGGTTTACTCATATGGGCTCAAAGGTAGGTATTTTAACGGGTAAATTAATGACGCCAGAGAAATACAAATTCGATGAAAATCATAATGCGACGATTAGAGGTCTCGAAAGTGTAGGAAAATACACTTTAACGAAAATATAAACCCTTCGGCTAAAACGTGTAGGAAAATTCTATTTATGAATTAGATTTGAATTCACAACTAACTAACCTCATAACATTTTGATGAAGAACCGTATTCCTTTATCCCTAGCGGCTATCTTTTTATTTACTACAGCTATTTTTGCACAAGCACCTTATGAAGTCACTGCGTTTTCTAAGGATAATATAGGCGATAATGGTTTTAAATTTGAAGCCTTGACAACTGGTATTAATTCGTCTTATGCGGATTATGGCTCTGGACTTTTTAAAAATAAATTTATTTCATTTTCAGCACGAAAAATTGGAGCAATTGCAAAAAAGGACCCAGCCACCAACGCACCATTTACTAAATTGTATTGTAGTGACATATTGGAAAATTATGATCTAACACGTCCCTTATTATTTTCAAGTTTGTTGAATAAAAATGAAAATTTAGGTTCTGTTAGTTTTTCACAAGACGGGAACGTTATGTTTTTTACTAAAAACATGGAAGGCAATACAAAACGGTTTCAGCTATACCATGCCGAAATGAACCCAGAACGTATAGGGCAGTGGCATAAGATTATACCTATGCATGTTAATAGTACAGAATATTCAGTAGAGAATCCTCATTTAAACAAGGCTGGAGATATGCTTTATTTTGCTTCCAATATGCTTGGTGGTAAAGGAGGTTTTGATATTTATAAAGCTCCTGTAAAAGAGGATGGTACCTTGGGTGAAGTGATGGCTGTTGAAGGTGATATTAATACAGCTTTGGATGATAAATTTCCACATTTATCGGTGGACGAAAAGTTTTTATTCTTTTCCTCTAAAGGTCATGCTAACATTGGTGGGTTTGACGTATTTAAATCAAGAAGAACAAAGAAAGGCTATGTTACTATTCTTAATTTGGGAAACACCATTAATACCGAATTGGATGAGATTGCGTTTGTTCCTGCAACAGAGCGTATAGGTTATATTACTTCTGATAGAGAAGGAGGAAATGGAAGTTACGATATTTATAGAATCACCGAATATATAATTGCTCAAAAGGTAAGTGGAAAGGCAATCGATTTTGAAACTAAAATTCCCTTGACAAATGTCTCTGTTCAATTAATTGATACCGATGGAACAGAAGTAGCTAAGATGCTTACCAATGAAAAAGGAGAATTCTCTTTCCCTATTTCGTCGTTTGAATATTACACCATTGTTTCAGGTAAGGAAGGGTTTTTTAAAGGATCTACTATTTTCAATACAGATAATAGAACCAAGGAGTATGAAGCGGATGTTACGCTAAAAGCAGAAGCTGCTCCCATAGTTGTTACCGAAGAGAAAACGTTTATTAAAATAAATAATATATTATTCGATTACGCTAGTGCTAATATCAAGGAGGTTTCTACAATTACATTGAATACTGTAGTGGAAACTATGCGAAGTAATCCTGAAATAAAAGTAGCCCTAGGGGCACATACCGATTTTAGAGGAAATGATAATTACAATTTGAAGTTATCCAATCGAAGAGCTGCTTCAGCTATGAATTATTTGATTACTAAAGGTATTGCTAAGGATCGATTGACTTGGAAAGGTTACGGAGAACAGCAACCAGTAGTGAATTGTGATCCCTGTAGCGAAGTTCAGCACGAAATGAATAGAAGAATAGAATTTATAATAATAATGGAAGACTAAACTAACTAACTAATTTTCCATAAACCCCCCGTAAAGGCCCGGTAGAATTTTCTGTCGGGTTTCTTTTTAGCCAAAATTGATAGAGGTTATTATTGCTCGTAAATAATTTCAAGCTCTGTTCTGAAAGCGATAAACTTTCCTTCAAAAGGTTTGCTCTCACTTCGAAGTTTGTCGGCGTCTTCTTTATAGTATTTTTCTAAAGTTGCCTTACTATCTGTTCTATATTGTACTGAATAGGTAATTCCTTCCATTTCTTCTTCCACATGCACCCGCGTCATCAAGGCTTTGCTAAATTTTCCAGTACCTAGCATAGCTGGGATATGTTCAGTTTGCATCCAATGGAGCCAAGCATCTTCTATGCTTTCATCAATATTTATAGAAACGCTGTAAATGTACATAGGAGGTTAGATTTATAGGAAGTAAAAGGATAAGTTTAGTTAATGGCGTCTCCACGGAGGGTGCGATAGCGTTTTCGAGCTTCGATAAAGAAAATACTGTCTGCAAAGTCGAAAATAATTTGTTCATAGAGTGCCTTAGCCTTTTTTGGTTGTGCTAAAGGGCCTTCATATAATTTTGCTAGTCGGAAATGGGCATCATCTGCTAAAATATCCTCGCTATATAACTCAATTAATTTTTTATAGTTGGTTTCCGCTTGTTCGTATTGTTGTGTCGCTTCGTATAATTCGCCCATTTTCAAAAGTGCTTCGTCTTCAATTTTTTCACCTTTATGATTGGCGAGTATGTCTTGTAGTAATGTAATAGCAGAGTTGTTTTTATTCTGAAGTATAAGTAAATCGGCTCTAGCAAATTTTTTCAGCGCCGTTTGCAACGAGTCCTCCAACGAATTATCACGTATCATTAAAGATAGTTGCATGGCATCATTGGCAATCAATTGAGAAGCAGATTTCTTCAAAACATCTAGCTGAATTTGTGCCCATTCAAAATCTCCTTTAAAATAACTAGTTCGAGCTACTTTAAAACGTGCTTCTTGAGCCGATACGTTGCTCTTCACCTTTTTCTGAACCTGTGAATAATAAATTAGAGCCTCATTAAATTTCTCGTCGAACACTAAAATATCTGCCAGTTCTAGTTTTACTCTTGCCTCTTGATAAATGGAGAGCCTGTTTTTTGCTAATTTCTTTAGGTTTACAATCGCATCGGTTGCCTTCCCATTTTTAATAGCTTGAAAGTGATTATAATCTATTTGTAGGGCAAGCGTTGATACGCCGTTACCAAACTCTTCAAATAAACCTTTGTATTGTGCTTCGATCTCTAGATAGTCTTCAGGAGTTGCCAATTTCTGTTTTACATTCATCAAATATTGATACCCTTCCAGACGCATCTCTGGAGTGGGAGCGTTTTCAATAACAAAGTTAACAATGGCCTCCGCATCTACATATCTTTCTTCATCAATGGTGATTCTCAATAGATCAATGATGCCTCTTAAATCTTCCTCATTGCGTTTATAAATAGCCTTTTCTTGCACGAATGCTTTCTTAAATTCCTTTTGCTGAATAAAAAGCCAACTCAATAATTCATTAAAAAGTACATCTGGTTTTTGTTGTAATTTTTTTAGAAGTGTTCTCCGAAGCATCGCATTTGCCTCATTATTTGGGTCGTCGGTTACATAAAAGCTGAAGTTTCGCTGCGCCGTTGCTCGATAACTGGAATTGCTCTGAATTAATTCAATATATTTTTCAAACATAAGGTCCAACTTCCCTTGTTCTCCATATATTTTTGCTAATTGCGGATTATAATTACGATCAGGATCCAACTGCATACCCAATTCATAGGTCTCAGCTGCTTGATTTAGCAAGCTATAGCCTGAGAAAGTTCTTCCCACGATATATGCACTAAATGGGTTCCCCCGAACTCCCTCAATCGCTTTTTGATAGCTATCAGTAGCTAGACTATCTTTCTTTTGAAGTGCGTAATTATATCCTAATTCGACATAAAACCTTGGGGACGATCTTCTTTTTCTCAGTTGTTTCAAAATAACAGCTTTGGCTTCTGGAAATTCTTCAAGCTGTTGATGTGATTTTAATATAGGTGTAATAATCTGTGCGACTAGGGTTTTGACCCACCAATTTTTTAAAAACAGCGAGTGCTTTTTTGTACTCTCCTTTTTCAAAATAGTTTTTACCTAAAGCTTCGTTCTGAGCAAACAAGGGTAGGCTAAAAGTAATAGCTAAAAGAAGAATAAAATTACGCATGAGGTAAATATAAGCATTTGATTTCTTAAAAATATCTCAAATATTGAGCCACTTTCAGAAGAAAAAAAGCCTTGAAATTAAACTGATTTAGTTAATCATGTCAAAACCACAGTAGGGAACAAGTACCTCTGGTATTTTGATGCCCTCTGGAGTTTGATAATTTTCCAAAATTCCAGCAAGTACTCTAGGCAAGGCTAAAGCACTTCCATTAAGTGTATGGACTAACTTATTTTTACCATCGGTGCTTTTGAAGCGTAACTTAAGTCGGTTAGCCTGAAATGTTTCAAAATTTGAAACAGAAGAAATCTCTAGCCAACGATCTTGGGCCGTTGAGAAAACTTCAAAATCGTATGTGAGTGTCGAAGTAAAACCTAAATCCCCTCCGCACAATCTTAAAACTCGATATGGTAATTGAAGGTCTTGTAAAATACCTTTTACGTGTTCAACCATACCGTCCAAAGCAACATAGCTGTTATCTGGGTGTTCAATGCGAACAATTTCCACTTTGTCAAATTGATGCAGTCTATTCAACCCACGAACGTGTGCGCCATAACTTCCTGCTTCTCTTCGGAAACAAGGCGTATAACCTGTACATGTAATAGGTAACTTATTGTGCATTAAAAGATCCCCACGAAACATATTGGTTATAGGAATTTCGGCTGTCGGAATAAGATATAAATCGTCCACACCTACATGGTACATTTGCCCTTCTTTGTCTGGTAATTGACCCGTTCCAAATCCGGAAGCTTCATTAACTAAATATGGTACTTGATATTCGGTATATCCAGCTTCCGTATTTTTATCTAAGTAATAAGCAATCAATGCACGTTGTAATCTGGCCCCTTTTCCTTTGTATACAGGAAATCCGGCTCCTGTAATTTTCACGCCTAATTCAAAATCGATTAAATCGTATTTTTTGGCTAACTCCCAGTGTGGTAATGCATCGTCTGCAAGCACAGGAATTTCTCCTTCACGGAACACTTCTTCGTTATCATTTTCATCACTGCCAGCTGGCACCAATTCATTCGGGATATTTGGAATGGTATAAAGGAGCTGCTGTAATTCACTCGCTGCATCATTTAATTTTTCCTGAAGTACTTTAGACTGATCTTTTAATTGTCCAGTTTTTTCCTTTAACAAATTTGCTTTTTGAACCTCTCCATTTTTGAAGAGCATTCCAATTTCTTTGGAAAACACATTGCTTTGCGAAAGAGTTTCGTCCAATTGCGCCTGAGTGGCACGACGAGTCTCGTCTGCACTTAAGACTGCCTCCAAGACCTCTTTAGCGTCTATTCCTCTTTTAGTCAGAGCAGTAATGTAGGCATCTTTGTTTTCGCGAATGCTGTTTATTTGTAACATTTTCCTTAGAATTTTAAGATGGCAAAGTTACATAGACTGTAACCTATATCAAAACTTGAAATGCAGAATTAAAAAAGAGAAGGGTAAACATATCGAGAGGTTAAATAGCCAATTACAATAGTGGCAATGACAAGAAGTATAAAATAAATAATACGTTCTTGGCGTTAGTCCTTTTTGAGTCGTATAGCCATGTGTTGATTTACTTTGTTAACGATGTCACTTTTAACTTCAGGAAATATATTTACCTTTTTGGAACGGAGCGTTCTTTCTTTATTAAGATCCACATTTCTGGTTTATAGCTTATTATGTAAAGATAAAGAAATTCAATCCTCTTTAATAGGAGTGACTTTCCTACTGTAATTTTCAGGTGCGGGAAGAATCCAGTCGTTGTGCTGGAAATGCAACCATTTCACGGAAGCTAAATCCACTTCCGAATCAATCAGAGGATGGTAGGATCCGTTATTAACTTTTATTTGACAATTCACAAAAATTTCTACATCGTTTCCTTTTTCTGTCTCGATTTTTTTGATGCGTTGAACCAATTGCCAAATCAGGTCTGGTTTGCTTCTTATAGAGCGTTTTTGCTTTTTTGTGAGCAGACTTCGGTAATCGTAATTATTTCGTTGACCAGTAGCCTTGTCTTGGGTGTAAATAGTGAGACGCCCACTTTTACTTCGAAGCATCATACGCCAGGCAAGCCGATGCCCTTCTTCATTCCATAGCACATCGTCTTGAAAGGTCCAATGACGTAGAGGCAAGGCAATTTGGATGATGAAATAAATCGAAATAGCAATAACGAGCCACGATTTATTTGAGGGTACTTTAATTTCCCCTTCTGTGTATATTTTTTTCTTCGGAAGAAACCTTCGTTGTAATGTTTCAGAAGAAAAGAAGAATAAGGCAAAAGCCATAGACATATAAGGAAATATGCCGATTTGAAATACGATGGAATTAAACAAATGAAAGAATACAGAAATGCAAAATCCAACAAAACGAGTACGCCGCCACAGAAGTAATGGAACAATAAGCAAGTCGAATAAAATACCCACATAGGCCATGATATGATGCACCCATGAAAGCTGAAGAAAGTCGCCAATGAGCCAATAATCACTCTTGCTTTTCATAAAAAGGGCAGTGACACTACCATCCAACCAATCTGGATATAGCTTAGCGACCGATGCATAAGTATATACAATCCAAACTTGTAAAATAACGACCAAATATGTCCATCTCGGAACCGATGCCGATTTAATCTTTGGGTTTCGGTTTGCATCGACAGAAAACCATCCATTTGCTGGCAAAAAGACCATCAGCCAGCATAGCAACATCATCAAGTAATAGTGATTGTTGTAGGATGTTTTCTGCATTAAATACACACAAGTCCACATAAAAGCGTAACAAAACATGCTAAAACGATACTTGTAACCTATAGTGATAAGGACACCAAAAATGCCCATGAGAACGAACTAATAATACATTCCATTTTCAGGCAGCGGTTGTAAGAAATCAAAACCAATAAAGTTGAAGGTGAAATCTGGCTCTATAAAATTTCTGCGAACCCAACCAGTGGCGATTGCACCAAATGCTTCAATGGTAATAAGTAATCCAAAGGCGACTCGCCATAAAACCAAGCCTGTATTATCTATATGTTTGAATAGAAATTTATTCATACTCCATTAAGAAATTTCTAGCAAAAACCTCGTCGTTTTTAATGGCTTGTATAAGCTCATCAATAGATTGGAAAGTCTCTTCATCACGAATGTGAGTAATAAATTTAAGTTGAAGGTGCCTTTCGTATAAATTGGCCTCAATATCCATAAAATAAGTTTCTATGGTCATTTTAGTGCCTCCTACTGTAGGGTTGGTGCCAATACTTGTAAGCCCATAAACAAGGTTGTTGTTAATATTAGATTTAACCAAATACACCCCTTTCTTCGGAATTATCTTATGTTGAGATGCTATTTTTAAGTTGGCCGTTGGAAAATGGAGTGTTCTACCAATGCCTTTTCCTTTTTCGACAATTCCATTCAGCATAAAAGAATATCCTAAATAATTATTTGCAGTAGTGACGTCTCCAACTTCTAGTGCTTTTCGAATTTTGGTGGAGCTTACAGCAACCTCATCCAACTCTTGAGCGCTTATCTCTTCCACTTCAAACCCATAAGTAATTCCGTATTTGCGCAGATCTTCAATATTAGCTGTGCGATTGCGCCCAAAACGATGGTCGTAACCTATGATAATTTTTTTTGCGTTCAGTTGATTCACTAAAATATCATGCACATATTCCAAAGCGGTAAGTCGAGAAAATTCTTTGGTGAAAGGCTGGACAACCAAATGATCGAGCCCAATACGCTCCAATAGTTGTTTTTTTTCTGACAGTGTATTGATGAGTTTTAAATTGCTGTCTTTTTGAAGCACCATGCGTGGGTGTGGAAAAAAAGTAAGCAATACCGAATCCAAATCATTTTTTTGAGCACTGGAAATCAAACGTTTTAGAAGTGTTTTGTGACCCAGATGTACTCCATCAAAGGTTCCAATAGTTACCACACTTCCGCGGGTGTTTTTATATGCTGAAGCCGATTTGTATTCCTTCAAATTATTTTCCGTTAAAGGTGTTCATAGTAATATTGATTCCTGCCAAGCCAAACGATTCCACCATTTTGACTGCCATTTCTAACCGTTCTGGTAACTGCGTCGCTTCTTCTTCAATCCATTCTCCCAATACATAATCAATCTGACGCCCTTGCCCGAAGGTAGCACTAATCCCGAATCTTAGTCTATTGTATTTGGTGGTTTGAAGGACATGTTGGGTGTCTTTTAAACCGTTATGACCTCCGTCGCTACCTTTAGTTTTCAATCGAAGCGTTCCGAAGGGTAGGTTGAGGTCGTCTGTGATTATCAAAAGATTTTCCAAAGGAATTTTCTCTTTGTCCAACCAGTATTTTATGGCTTTCCCGCTCAAATTCATAAAAGTGCTTGGTTTGAGCAATATAAATGTTCTTCCTTTTTTTTTATGAGTGGACATATCACCCAATTTGACTGTTTCCCATGTGAGATCATTTTCTCGAGCTAAAAAATCGACTATTTTAAAACCGATATTGTGTCGTGTATTTTCGTATTTGGGGCCAATATTGCCCAGTCCAACGATAAGGTATTTTTTCATGGAATCGCCTTCGGTGCCATTATTCTTTTTCGGAATCCCATCGCTTTGGGGCGTTGAGAGATTACATAATTTTCTGAAAAAGGATAGCATTCAGTTTATATTTCAGTAAAAATAAAAAAAGCATCCCGAATTACGAGATGCTTTAGTTTTAAATTATGAAGAAATAATGGTTTATTCTTCAGTAGTCGTTTCAGCATCAGTTGCTTCAGCTCCTTCTGCAGCCTCTTCAGTTGCTGCTTCTGCCTCTCCGTCTGCAATAGCAGTACGAGAAGTTCTTACTTGACAGATAACTGCGTTATCTGAGTGCATAATTTTGAAGTTTTCCTGTGGGATAGTCGTTACGTACATTTTATCACCAATTGTCATTTCGGTAATATCTGCATTGATAAAGTCTGGCAAATTACTAGGAAGTGCTTTTACTCTAAGTTTACGGTTTACGATACGTAACACACCACCATTTTTCACACCACGAGAGTTACCAGAAACACGTACTGGAATTTCCATCATCACTTCTTTTTCGTCGAAGATTTGGTAGAAATCCATGTGTAAAATGCGGTCGGTAACTGGGTGAAATTGAATATCTTGAAGAATGGCGGCCACATTAGTACCGTCTTCTAAGGCAATTACAACTGTATGTACGTCTGGAGTGTACACTAAGTTTCTAAATGCCAATTCAGGTGCTGAAAAGTGAATAGCCTTATCTCCTCCGTATACTACGCAAGGAACCATTCCAGCATTACGTAAGGCTTTGGCTGCTACCTTGCCCACGCTTTCTCTTTGAGATCCGTTGATTGCAATTGATTTCATAATCTTTTATTATATGTTTAAAACCCGTAGCTTCTTCGCTAAGGGGGTGCAAATGTAAT
>JAESTG010000382.1 GCA_016763715.1 Flavobacteriaceae bacterium | reverse complement strand
GCTATCCCTAACGCAAAAAAGAGATTCAAGCCACTCTGAACTAACGCCCATAAAGGTTTTAACAAAATATTATTCTTTGTCTTTTAAACCTTTGGAATAACAAAAGGTCATAGAATCGTTAACCTTATAAAACATAAAGAATGAAAAAAGCAATGATGATCTGCTTGTTAGCAGTTGGAACAACAACTTTATATGCACAACATCCTGGTCATAAAAAAGATGGTCACAGAAAAGAGAGACGCGAAAAAATGCAGGAGCTAACTCCACAACAACGTGCAGAACTAAAAACAAAACGAATGACGTTAAACTTAGATTTAACTCCCAAACAACAGACACAAATTTTACAATTGAATGTGGAACTCGAAACTAATCGAGAAAACAACTTCTCCGAAAAGAAAAAAGAAGGAAAGCTATCAGCAAATAAAAGATTTGAACGAACTTCCAAAATGCTAGATGACAAAATAGCAACCAAAAAGAAGCTTAAATCTATTTTGACCGAAGGGCAATTCGAAAAATTTCAAAAGGCTCACTTTGGTAGAAAAAAAGGCCGAAGACAACATTTTGGTGGAAAAAAACGATAATCCCATTTTTGGCTCAGTTCTTGGTTAGTTATTATTAAATTGGTTACTTTAGTGACCATATAATTATTTAATAGTCATGAAAAATATTTTTAAGATAATAGCAGTTTCTTTTGTAATGTTAATAGGAACAGGCACTATGAGCGCACAAGGCCTAAAACAAAATCAAAATAAACCCGAAGTAATTGCCAAAACGCAAACAGCAAAACTTAGTCAAGAATTGGTCCTCAATGGTAATCAACAACGGGCAGTCTTTAGAGCTTTAGTTACCAAAGAATCAAACTATAAAAAGCAAATAAGTGGTAAGGATATGAAAAATGCAGCCGTTAGAGCTAACAAAAGTAAAATTGACAATACCCTTGAGGCTGCCATGAAGAAAACGCTAACTGCAGATCAATACAAAAAATGGTTGACACTGCGAGAACAATAACAACTACACTCAATTGTAAAAAAAGACTCCAGAAACGGGGTCTTTTTTTATAGTAAATTTTTAGAAACACGTCTACATGCTTCTAATGTGAAATCCAAATCGGCTTTAGACAGTGCATCACAAACAAACCATGTTTCATACGCACTGGGTGCAATATAAATTCCTTCATTCAGCATTCCATGAAAAAAGCTTTTGAAAACATTTCCTTCCGCAGCATTTGCAGCTGTTTTAAAATCTACAACGGGTGTTTCAGAAAAATGAATAGACATCATCGATCCCAAACGATTAATGGTATGAGGCACACTACTCTCCTGTAAAATATCACTGAAGCCTTGATGTAAATAGGCCGTATTATCGTTAATAGCTGTGAAAATATCGGGATGTTCATTTAATTCAGTAAGCATTGCCAACCCAGCGGCCATCGCCAACGGGTTTCCACTAAGTGTTCCAGCCTGATATACTGGACCTTGTGGGGCAGGAAAATTCATAATTTCCTCTCTAGCAGCAAAAGCTCCAACAGGAAGTCCACCACCTATCACTTTTCCAAATGTTACGATATCGGCAACGACTCCCATCAATTCCTGCACACCTCCTTTAGCAAGACGAAAACCAGTCATCACCTCATCAAATATGAGGAGTATATTATGGGTGTCACATAGATTTCGTAACCCTTCTAAAAAGCCATCTTTAGGAGGTATACATCCCATATTACCAGCTACAGGTTCAAGGATGATGCATGCAATTTCATTAGGATATTGAGAAATAATTTCAGCGACATGATCCAAATTATTATAGTCCGCTAGCAAGGTATCTTTAGCTGTTCCCGCAGTAACTCCTGGGCTATTTGGAGTTCCAAAAGTGATTGCTCCACTTCCTGCTTGTATTAAAAAAGAATCACTATGACCATGATAACAGCCAGCGAATTTAATAATCTTATCTTTCCCTGTGAATCCTCGCGCCAAACGAACTGCACTCATACATGCCTCAGTACCACTATTCACAAAGCGTATTTTATCAATATTAGGCACCATCGAAACAGCCAAAGCTGCTATTTCCGTTTCTATTTCAGTTGGCATGCCAAAAGAAGTTCCCTTTTTAGCTTTCGAAATTACGGCATCGACCACCTTATGATGCACATGACCCAATATCATGGGACCCCATGAGTTGATATAATCAATTAACCTATTGCCATCTACGTCATACAAATAAGGCCCTGTGGCTTTCTCAACAAAAATAGGATCACCACCAACGGCTTTAAACGCACGTACTGGCGAATTCACACCTCCTGGGATTACCTTTTGCGCCTCAGCGAATAAAGCACTACTTCTTTTATAAATCATATAGAAAATTAACGCCCTTTTGCGGGGTGCAAATATAATACTTGTCCAACAGAAATTGCGTTTGAATTCAACCCATTGTATTCTTTTAAGGTATCCACAGTCATGCTGAATCGGCGAGAAATACTGTATAAGGTTTCTCCTTTTTGCACAGTATATGTACTTATTTTGGTTTCATCCAATTTCGTAATCTTCACTTTACCTCCTAAAACCTCATTATCGTATTGAGTTAAATCGTAACGCTCAATAATATTGATCAGTTTTGCTGGATACTTAGGGTCTGTAGCATAGCCAGCTTTCTTGAGCCCTTTAGCCCAACCCCTATAGTCCCTTTTTTTTAATGTAAAAAGACCTTGATATCTTGTTCTTTGAGAAAGAAATAAAGAGTGATCTCGGAACGAGTATCGTGGATCTCTGTATTTTCTAAAACATTCGCCCTTTTCATCATCATCATGATACACGCGTTCTCCCGTCCAGCTAGAATGACACTTAATACCAAAATGGTTATTCGCTTTTTTTGTTAATGTCCCTCTACCTGCTCCACTCTCCAGTATTCCTTGAGCTAAGGTTATACTAGCTGGAATACCATATTGTAACATTTCCTCCTTAGCAATCGCTTTATAATTATCAATGTAGTTTAAAACTACCTCGGCATAGGTAGCGTTTTTTGGAGGAGGTGAAATCTTTGTTTCTGTGCGAACCTCTTTCTTCACAACTTTATCTGATTTTCGACCAATAATAACTCTTTCCGTTTTTGTTTTCGACTTTGTTGACACTATCCTTTTCTTCGATTTACAACTTTGAAAGGAAAGCGCGAGGATAAGAATAAATAGGATGTGTTTGTTATTCATGTTATAAAATTTGAGGTAACTGCTTCTTTTTCAATTTTAAATTCATACCGGAAATTCCTTGTAAACCCCCTGTATGAATGGCTAAAATACGGCTATTTTCTTTGAATTTTTTATTTTTCATGCCGTCCAAAATCCCATACATCATCTTACCCACATATACTGGATCTAAGGGAATATTGGTTTTATGTTTAAATTCATTGATAAAACGCACCAAAGTAGAATCTATTTTAGCATAACCTCCAAAACAATAATCATCGATTATTTCATAGTTGTCTTTCGAGGTGTATTTTTTTACTTCGGAATCTTGAAACGTTCCCTTAAGCGCAGAGTAACCTATTATTGTTTGATGAGGCTTTGATGCCTTGACCAATCCGGCCATAGTACCACCAGTACCAACAGGCACACATATATAGTCGAAGCTATTAGTTAGCTCAGAAAGTATTTCCTCGCATCCCTGGATCGCAAATGATTGTGTTCCTCCTTCTGGGATGAGATAGAAATTACCAAATTGTTTCTCCAAATTTTCAATAAAAGTAGTTTCAGTCTTTAATCGATAATCCTGTCTCGATATATAATGTAACTGCATGCCGCAGTCCTGAGCGAATTGTAAAGTGGGATTTTTCAACTCTTTACCTTCCAATTCTTTACCTTCCAATTCATCCCCGCGAATCACTCCTATGGTTGAGAGACCGAGTTCCTTCCCTGCTGCTGCTACTGCAGCTATGTGATTTGAATAAGCTCCGCCAAAAGTTAATAAAGTAGACTTTTGAAGTCGCAATGCTTCCTTAACAGTATATTTCAGTTTTCTGAATTTATTTCCTGAAACAAATGGGTGAATTTCATCTTCCCTCAACATGGAGAGAGAATAAGAGTCCATCAAGATTAATTTAGGATTAATTTGCTGAATTTCAGATGTATATTTTTGAAAAAACAAAGGCAATTTTTAAAAATTGGAATCAATTATAAGTATCATTTCTTTCAACTATTGTTCACCCCTCGTAAGAAACTCCAAGCTTATGAAAACAAAATTACTTATTATTTAATGGTTGCTGTTGCAATCAATGAAAATATGACAGCTCAAGTTGGAATTAATACTGTCATTCCTCAAGCAGGATCCATTTTAGACATTGAAAGTGCTAATAAAGGATTATGGAAACGGAACGGTTTCGACAATTATAGAAGGACTTGATGGAAAAAATAAGGTGATGTTCGCTCTGAGGCGCCTGAGGTACTATTCGAAAACTATGGTATGGCAAAACTAGTCAATGGCGTGACCTTTGTTTCCATTAATCCAACGTTCACCAATAATATTACCATGTATTTAAACATCCCCTGAAAGTATTTATCCACTTAGAAGGTGACTGTAATGGTGTCTATGTTTCTGAAAAACTGCGTCTGGATTCAAAGTAAAAGAACTAAACCAAGGCACTTCTATTGTCTATTTCTCTTATCACATAGTCACCAATCGTAAGATGTTGAAGGAAGTATTGCTTCTGAAGCATCAAAATATAGTGACTTGAGATTCCCAAATGCTCCAAAATCCATTGAACCCAAGGATAACACTGCTACAAACATTCAGAATTTAGACGATAGTATCTTAGCTAAACCGATTGCGAGCCATCAAATAAAAAATTGAACTAACAAACCAATTTAACTTAGCCATTCAATAACAACTTAAAAAACATAAATAAGCATCAAATAATAGTGACACCTAGCTCCCATGTAATTACACATTAAGGATTTTTCCTACAATAATATTTATACTTTATACTTTAAATCTATAAAATACCTATATTATCGATGAAGTGCGCCTTGTCAATATCAGTCAAAAAAATAAATTTACAAAAAATCATAATATATTGATT
>JAESTG010000381.1 GCA_016763715.1 Flavobacteriaceae bacterium | reverse complement strand
TTCCTTCAAGAATGCGTGCTTACTACTACAGCTTCCTTTTCTTTCCGAAAGTACTAGTGAAAAGTCAATTCGATTTTGGTTTCTTCCGTAGGGAAGGTTTTGAATAAATTTTGTTAACATTTGCCAGTCGTGGATACCTAGCTCTCTAATTTGAGTGGTCCATAAATCGGTAGATATTAATGAAGTATTCATAGGCAATTCAAAACATAACTTAAAAGTACTATTTTTAATAAAACAAGGTCGTCATATCATAAAAAAACAGCAAATTTTTAGGCAGAATATTCCAGAAAATAATAATAACAAAGGTTATATTTGTAGTCTAATTTTTGAACTATGTCATTTAAAGATTTATTTAAGAGTGGAGAACACTCAAGAAACCTTAGTCACTTTGCTTCTATTGTAAATTTGGCTTCCATAGATGGTTCCTTAAATCCAGAAGAAGAGAAGCTAATTAAACGTTTTGCGCGTAAATTGAATGTCTCAGAGGAAGTGTATGCTGAGGTTCTAAAAACTCCATCCAGTTTCCCCTTGAATCCTCCAAATTCTGCAGATAAGCGATTGGAGCGTATGCATGATTTGTTTGAAATTATTTTTGTAGACCATGATATTGATGAGGAAGAACGAACACTTATTGAAAGATATGCCATTGGACTTGGTTACACCGAAGACCATGCGCAGACGTTAATTAAGAGATCGATCCAAATTTATAGTGGTGGACTTGATATGGAAGATTATCGTTATCTTCTGAATAGAAAATAAACCTATTTCCCTTTATCTAATGAGCTTTTCAATACACTTGAAGAGTTCTTTTTTTGTATAAGGTTTTGGTAAAAAGTGAGCAGCACCTGCATTAAGAAATTCTTGTTGCTCCAAGATCATCGTACTTCCGCTAGCTACGAGAATGGGAATAGAAGCAATCTTTTTACTAGAATGTTGTTGTAATTTTTGAATAAAAGTTACCCCGTCCTCATCGCTTAATGTGTTTTTACTAATAACCAAATCATATTTTCTGTTTTCAAGAAGATCGTAGGCTTGTGCCGCATTACTGGCTATTTCAATTACATAACCCTTGTCATTATTAAGGAAGGTTTTCATGAATAACATTTGATTGTCAGGTTTGTCCTCTACAATTAGGATGCGCTTGCTTTGATAAATTCCTGAGCCCTTTTTAATGGTTTTCTTCTCTCGTTTGGATTTTCTTTTTTCAAATGGAAGACTGCACAAAAAGACGGCACCTTGTTTGTCCCTATTACTTACTGTGATTTTACCATCAAGTAATCCAACCAAATCTTTTACAATTTTCAACCCCAATCCTTCGCCAATTGGTTTTTCTTTATCTAATTTTAATTGGTAATAGGAGTCAAATACATGAGCCAAAGATTCCTCTGGGATGCCGACACCAGTATCCGAAATTTCAAAATGAACCAGAGCTCTTTTTTCTGAAGTATCTTCCGAATAAACTTTCAAAGTGACGGAGCCTTCTTTTGTATTTCTGAAGGCATTTTCCAATAAATTAAATAAGATTTGGTTGAGTCGAACAGGATCCCCAACAAGTGTTTTAGGTACTTTCCCGACAATATCGACAACAAGTCCCACATTTTTGGAATTGTATTTTAAGCTGAAGTGTTGTTGCAAGCTAGAGATGATAGAAGTTAGATAGAAATTAACGTCCTTAACTGTAAAGATCCCTCTTTCAATTTTAGAAATATCCAGCATATCTTCCATCAACATTTTGATGTGAGTCCCGGTTTTACGAATAATTTTAATGGTTTCGTATTGGTCGTAATTAAGCTTGGTTTCTGCCAGAAGATCTATAAAACCCAGCATATTATTTAGCGGATTTCGTATTTCGTGATTGAGGTTGGATAAAAAGCTGTTCTTAAATTCGGCCTTAGCTAGTAGCAAACGTTTTTCGAAATCAAGTTTATTCTTAGCGATAGAGTTTTCATTTTTCTCTTGCACTAGCGGGTGGGAAGCCTCGTAATGTTCAGTAAAATCGAAAAGAAGGATATAGAGTTGCTCTTTTTTACGAATGATTTCAACATCCACAATTTTTTTTATGGAATCAATTTCTAGATTCACACATGGAAAATTGATGTTTTGTGTTATTGAAGGAAGCAAATATTGGGTTGCTTCCAGAAACGGATGTAGTGTTGACAGTTGTGTGTCTTTTGCGATATGGAAAATGACATTATCGCTAGAGGTTATCAAGCCCATTTCTGAAACCTCTAATTGCTGAATTCGTTTGTTTACAAAACTTGTTTTTAATTCGCTTAAACTCATTTTATAGCATTTTTATACCAATATCCGAGAATATTGTTTCTACATTATTTCCAGACTTGGCACTGGTGAAAAAGCAATTTTCAAATGAGGTGTCTTTAAAGAAACTCTCTGTGAATTCACTAGTAAATAAATCTGCTTTATTTCCAACTAGACAAACAGGAACTTCCTCAAAATGCTTTCGAAGATAGGCGAGCTCGTCGTTTAAATTTTCGTAGGTCTCTGGGCGAGTGATGTCAAATACATATACAAAGCCGTGGGTGCCTATTAAATAAGACTCTCTAGCCTTTTTAATGGATGTGTTTCCTTCGATATCCCAAATAATAAGGGTCATGGGCTGGTCATTAATTAAGACTTCCTTTTTCTTAACATGTACTCCCACAGTTACCAGATAATCTTCACTGAAGGCTTCATCTACGAAACGACGAAGCAAACTGGTTTTTCCAACGCCAAAATGGCCAAGGAGGACAATTTTTTTAGGACGAAACATTAGGTTTGTTTTTAAAGGGTAAATATATTCAATATAGATGGCAGCAGACGGTCAAATACAGTTAATAATAACCGTATATCGAAAACCATAGTCGTTATGAATTAAAATCGAAGTCCAATTCTTCTCTAATTTGGATGGCTTTTGGATGAAAATGGCCTACCGATTCTGCAATTTCTTGTAGCAAAACTTCTTGTTCGGGAGAGACTTTGGTTTTCTTAAGTTGATCAATGCGTGCCACTATTTTCTCCATTTCAACAATCAATTTGGAATCGATACGGGCTCGCATGAAATCTAAATAAGCTTTTTTTTCTTCTAAATATTTTATCGTTAATTCATGTTTTTGCTCGTTAAGCAAAGCTGTTTTTTTCTCTTGTGCGGCCTCGTGTAAATGTTCATAATGCTCTGAATAATCGAACAATAGTACGGCAAGAAATCCTCGCTCCATTTTAATAGTAATATCACATACAATCTCTTTCTTTTGTACTTCTAATTGTACGCAGGGAAAGGCTAAACTGCTTTGTATGCCAGTACCGTTCTTCAATTCATTTTGTAAGCTTTCAAAGAATGGGTGCAATTGGTATAAATTGTCATCCGAGCTCAATTTGAACAGAGTGTCGCTACTATGGATAATCTCACCAGTGGGTTTGGCATGGATTTCCTGGATTTTTTTTGAGAAAAATGTGTTCTGGGTATTCATGTTCCAAAAGTGTTTGCAAGGTCTGTAAATAATTCTTGGATACCTTCTCCCGTTTTTGCACTTACGAAATTATCCACGGTGATGTTTTTCCCTTTAAGGAATTGTTCAACCTTATTTGAATTCTCTAAATCTTTTTTGTTTCCTATTACCCTAAGTGTTACTTGTGGGTATTCATTTTTTATAAAGTCAATTTCCTCCTCTAAATGGTAATAAGTAAAGGGCCTTGTTAAGTCAAATACATAGATAAATCCGTTAGACCCTAGCAAATAGGATGCTCGAGTTTTAGATACAGATGAGAAGCCTTCCAAATCCCATATAATCATTGAAATGAGGTTACCCGAAGGCATTTCGATTACTTTCTTTTTAATTTGAACTCCAAGTGTTGGTAAATAGTCTTTCTTGAATACATCTAACAAATACCTTCTAGCAATGGATGATTTTCCCACACCAAATTGCCCCATGAGCACTATTTTTTTTGCCATTTCCATTTATCGAAAAAATTTTCCAAAAACCTATCGATTTCTTCTCGGGTGAGGGTGGAAACCTTAGGGGAAAGTTTTTGCGATAGTCCTAATAATTTGTTTTCTATTTTGCTTTCAAATGAACGTGTATAATTTCCTGAAACTACTACAGCAATGTAGTAACTAAAGAAATTTTGGATATGAATAGTATAGAGTTCATATTCAATGGCTTCTAAGTTTTGAGCGCCACCAGAAAATGCGTCCTCTACAAAACTCTTAATAGCAGTAAGCATCCCAGAGACCATGTCTTTGTCCAAGGTTTCTGTTTCACTCAAATTGCCTAATAAAATTCCAGAACCTTTTTGAATGACGAAAATTTCATTAATCAAAGGTGGGTCTGCTTCGATTAACAATAAGTCACTTTCTTTAACGCCCGTAAAACGAGATTTAATTTTACGTTTTATACTGGACATAGAAAAAGTGTTGTTGATCTTTTTGTTTATGGTTTCTGAGAGTTTTTTTATCTCATTCTGGACATAGCGCTTAATCATTTTACCCATAATTGGGTAAAGTGCCTCCACTACTTGGTCTTTACTATTTTCTATTTGTTGTTGAAGGGCCTTTGTAATGGTTGGCCCTAAGGTATCAGGGATTTCGGTAATAAACTGATCTAGTCGTTCCTTGATAATGGGGTCTACTTTTTTTGAGAGTTTCTCCCGTTGTTCAATAGTTTCGGTAATAAGATCAAGACGTTGGTTTACGGCACTTGCAATTTCCCTGTCGTCTACCAACAGGATTTCACGAAGCAACTGTAATTTGTCGTCTTGTACATCTGCCATATCCAAAAAATTGACTTATGAGCTTATTTTTTCTCCTAAGTTCTTAAGTAATTTCCCCAACTCTTTTCGGCTTACCTTTTCTTCATCGAGGGCTTCTGTTTTGGCTTGTAGACTATCTTCTAAATCGGTAATTCTTATGTTCACGTCGGTGCCAAGGGAATCAATGGATTGCATTAGTTCGTTGCGAACTTCGTCAATATAGTTTTGTAGGAATTCTTTCTTTGCCTTAATCTCCTTTCGGATTGTATCAAACTCACTATCGTATTGCTCAATATTCTCACCAAAGATGAGATTTTTTATAGCTTCAATCTTAGAATTTGAATCTATTGGAGCCGATTTAGGTGTTGTAGTATTTTTCTTTGCCATGTATCAGAGGTTGTCATTATTTATTAAATGTAAGAAAAAATGCCTCAATTACAAGGCATTCAAAGGGCTATTGTTCTTTTTGCATAAAGGTTTCTGCTTTTTCTACCATTTGTTTACTTCCGCAGAAAAAAGGAATTCTTTGATGTAATTGAGTAGGTTGGATGTCCATAATTCGTTGAAAACCATCACTTGCTTTTGCTCCTGCTTGCTCCGCTATGAAGGCCATAGGGTTGCACTCATACAACAAACGTAGTTTTCCTTCTGGATCTTTCGCAGTACTAGGATAGATATAAATACCACCCTTAATCATATTTCTATGAAAATCACTCACAAGTGATCCAATGTATCTAGAAGTATAGGGGCGGTCACCTTCTTCTTCTTGACAGTATTTGATGTAGTCCTTAACGCCTTGCGGAAAATGCACATAATTCCCTTCGTTAACTGAGTAGATTTGTCCCGTTTCAGGAAATACCATATTAGGATGCGAAAGATAATATGTTCCAATAGCTGGATTTAGCGTAAAACCATTTACGCCATATCCTGTGGTATACACAATCATAGTAGAGGTGCCATAAATAATATAACCAGCAGCTACCTGTTTGTTGCCAGGTTGTAAGAAATCTTCAAGTGTTACTGGAGAGCCTTCAGGGGTAACTCTTCTGTATACTGAAAAAATAGTCCCAACCGATACGTTTACGTCAATATTGGATGAGCCGTCTAATGGATCAATAAGTACCACATATTTGTTGTCGTTCTTTCCATTACGACCTTCAATTACAATAAAGTCGTCTTCTTCTTCGCTTGCAATTCCGCATACAATTTCGCGATTGGTCAAACCTTTAATGAAAGCTTCATTGGCATAGACATCTAGTTTTTGCTGATCTTCACCTTGAATATTAACATCTCCAGCTGCACCAAGAATATCAACCAAGCCAGCTTTATTTACTTCATGGTTCACTACTTTAGCAGCCAGTCGAATAGAGTTAATTAATCGTGATAATTCACCAGAAGAATATTTAAACTCATTCTGATTTTCAATGATAAATTCTCCAAGAGATTGATTTCGGATAGCCATAGCGTTTGATTGTCTAGAATTTCAAGCAAATATCGTCATTTTTAAGAAATTTGAACCGATATTTGTTATTGAAAATAACCCAATTATGGATCTTATTATAAGAAAAGCAACTGCAGCCGATATGCCTCAAGTTTTGGAGCTAATCATTGAGTTGGCTGTATTTGAGAAAGAACCAAATGCTGTAAAGGTTTCTGTGGAAGAACTTATTGAAGAAGGGTTTGGTCAAGATCCACAGTTTACTTGTTTCGTGGCAGAAGTGTCTGGAGAGGTTGTTGGGATGGCTTTGATTTATTTTAGATTTTCTACTTGGACAGGCCGTACGGTGCATTTGGAAGACCTTATAGTTAAAGAATCACTTAGAGGGAAAGGAATCGGAGACCTGTTATATGCTGAAGTGATGAAATACAGTAAAAAGCATGGAGTTAGACGAGTGGAATGGGTTGTTTTAAACTGGAATGAAAGAGCAATCAAGTTTTATGAGCGCAGTGGAGCTGTCATGCACAAAGATTGGTATTTGGTAGAAATGCCCGAAGAAGGGGTAAACGCAATAGTTGAAAAAAGTAAAGAATAATACAACTTAAATAAGGTTGATATAATGAAAGTATTCAAATTTGGTGGTGCGTCGGTGAAGGATGCCGAAGGAGTTAAAAATTTAGTTTCTGTGCTTATGACCACTAGAGAAAAGGATTTGGTGATTATAGTTTCGGCCATGGGAAAGATGACGAACGCGTTGGAAAAGGTAGTCCATGAATATTTTAATGACCGAACATCTTACAAAGCGGCACAGACCAAGGTAATTCAATTTCATCAGGAGATTATGAAGAATCTCTTTCCTAATCAGTCGCATCCTATTTTTAGAAAAATCGCTGACTTTTTTAATGAATTGACTCACTTTTTGGAGACTAATAAATCTACTAATCATGCCTTTGTTTATGATCAGGTAGTGGGTTATGGTGAGTTGGTGTCCACTGCTATTATTTCAGAATATCTCAATTCAGAAAACATAAGAAATAAGTGGTTAGATGTACGTTTGTGTATTGCTACAAACGATTATTATCGTGATGCACGAGTAGACTGGGAGACTACTCAAAAACACATTTTGGAAAAAGTGACCCCAAAAGGTCTAAGTATTACTCAAGGGTTTTTAGGGGCAGAAAGGTCTAATAACTTTACGACAACACTGGGTCGTGAAGGGAGCGATTATACTGCTGCTATCTTTGCATACTGCCTGAATGCAGATAGTGTGACCATTTGGAAAGATGTTCCAGGTGTGCTGAATGCCGATCCAAGACATTTTAGCAATACCCAATTGCTTAACCACATTTCGTATCGAGAAGCTATTGAATTAGCGTTTTATGGAGCTTCGGTAATTCACCCTAAAACACTTCAACCTCTACAACGAAAAGAGATTCCATTGTTTGTAAAGTCGTTTGTGAACCCTACTCAAGATGGGACTTGTGTTGGTAAAGGGGTCACGTTAGATCCCATGACTTCATGTTTTATTCTGAAGAAAAATCAGGTATTAATATCACTTTCATCTTTAGACTTTAGTTTTATGATGGAAGATAATTTTAGAGACGTTTTTAACTTGATGCATCACTATAAAATGAAAGTCGAACTCATTCAAAACTCGGCCATTAGCTTTTCGGTATGCTTAGATAATAAATACGATAATTTGGAGCCGTTATTGAATAAATTACGTTCTACGTTTAAAGTTAGTTTTTATGAAAATGTAACACTTTATACCATTCGTCACTCACAACCTAATGAAATTAAGGCGCTTATCAAGAATAAAACAGTGCTTTTAAGGCAAGAAAGTAGTGAGACAGTACAGCTTGTCGTACAGGAATGAAATAGATTGCTTTCCCTATATTTGTCGTCAAACTAATCCAACCTCCTCATGGGTCTTGTCACAGCTAAAGAAGTTGCCAAAGCCATAAAGGTCGATAAACTCGGCTTTTTGGGCACTTCTATGGGTTGGATGTTGATGAAAGTATTGAAGATTTCTGCTATAAATAAAATATACAATAAGCACAAACATTTAAAGGATATCGACTTTATGAATGGCTTGTTGGATGAGTTTGAAATTCGGTTTGAAATTCCTGAAGAAGACCTTAAGCGAATCCCAAAAAAAGGCCCGTTTATTACCATTTCAAACCATCCTTTAGGTGGAATAGATGGAATACTTTTACTAAAACTCTTATTGGAACATCGTTCCGATTTTAAAATAATTGCTAATTTTCTTTTGCATCGGGTTGAGCCATTAAAGCCTTATGTAATGCCAGTAAACCCATTTGAAGGCCATAAGAATGTAAAAAGCAGTTTGATGGGTTTCAAGGGGGCCATGAAGCATTTACAGGAGGGTCATGCCTTAGGGATTTTTCCAGCAGGAGAAGTATCTACCTACCGAGATGGTAAATTAGTCATTGATAAACCTTGGGAAGTTGCTGCAATGAAGCTAATAAAGAAGGCGGGAGTACCCATAGTTCCTATCTATTTTCATGCTAAAAACAGCAAACTATTTTATCGTTTAGCGAAGATGAGTGATACATTACGAACGGCTAAACTTCCGAGTGAATTGTTAACCCAAAAAGACCGTTTGATTAAAGTGCGTATTGGTAATCCAATTTCAGTCAAGGATCAATTGGAGCATGAGTCATTAGATGATTTTACTGATTTTCTTCGGAAGAAAACGTACGTACTGTCTAATCCGTTTGAGAAGAAAAAATCATTGGAGAACATCCCAAAAACAATAAAAATACCAAAGACACCTAAGAAAATTGCTGGGCCTATTTCTTTAGAGGCTATGGAAGCTGAAATTCGTACGCTCACCAATGAAGGGAAACGTTTGTTAGTAAGTAAAAATTACGAAGTTCTTTTGGCACCAGCAGATGCTATTCCAAATATTCTTAAGGAGATTGGTAGGCTTCGCGAAATTACTTTTAGAGAAGTAGGTGAAGGAACCAACCAAGCGACCGATGTAGACAAATACGATTCCTATTACCACCATATGTTCTTATGGGATAACGACGCAAAAAGGTTGGCCGGAGCTTATAGAATGGGGTTGGGAGAAAAAATTTATAAGAAGTACGGTATTGATGGTTTTTACCTGCTAAGTCTCTTCCGTTTTGAGCCAGAATTGTATGATATGATGAGTAAATCCATTGAAATGGGACGCGCATTTATTATCAAACAATATCAACAACGTCCCATGCCTCTATTTTTACTTTGGAAAGGAATAGTGCATACTACCTTACGTTTTCCGAACCATAAATTTTTAATTGGAGGAGTAAGTATAAGTAATCAGTTTTCTGAATTCAGTAAGAGTTTGATGATTGAGTTCATGAAATCCAATTATTATGATCCATATATAGCTCAATATATCAATCCGAAGAAAGAATATAAGGTCAAACTCAAAGATGCCGATAAAGATTTCATTTTTGATGAAAGCAAGGCCGATCTCAACAAATTCGATAAGTTGATTGATGAATTGGAGCCTGGATCATTGCGATTACCAGTACTCATTAAAAAATACATTAAACAGAATGCAAAAGTAGTTGCCTTTAATGTAGACCCGCTCTTTAATAACGCTGTGGACGGCTTAATGTACATTCGTATTGCCGACCTTCCAGAGAGTACAGTGAAACCCGTAATGGAGGAATTTCAATCCGAATTAGAGAAAAAATATACCAACGGCGGGAAGAATACGGAAGAGGAATGATCTAATTTTTAAGTACCTTAGTTTCCATAAGATAACTTAACGATGAAACTACCTTCCAATATAGATGAAGTCATTGCACATCTTGATGACATTATTGCCACAGAAACAGCCGCCAAAAGCACCTTAGTTTTCTTTCCAGTTCTTTATAGAAAAGTAACTGAACGCATTAAGTTAGGTATTCAGAATAAAGAATTTGAAGATAATCCACGGATGGAACGTCTCGATGTCATTTTTGCGAGTCGGTATATTGAAGCCTATGAACAATTCAAGGCAGGACAAAAGACTACAGAGAGTTGGCAAGTTGCCTTTGATGCCGCTCAAAAAAAACTCATCATCATGCAACATTTATTGCTTGGGATTAATGCACATATTAATTTGGATTTGGGTATTTCCGTAGCGGAAACTGTAGGGGAAAGAGGAGACATGGAGGCCATTAAGAATGATTACAATAAGATTAATGAGATTTTGGCGAGCATGGTATCGGGTGTCGAAAAAAGTATTGGGGAGGTCTCTCCTGTCTTCTACCTTTTGGAAAAAATAGGCAAAGGAAGAGAAGATAAAATTGTGTCTTTTAGTATTGATATTGCCCGCGACGAGGCTTGGGCATTTGCCAACCAATTTCACGTCTCTATCAATAAGCCCGAAACAATTGCCAAAAGAGATGCTATAATTGCGATACTTGGAAATAAGCTCATAACTTCTAAGAGCAGAATTTTAAGATGGGTTATTCGTTTTATTCGCTTTTTTGAAAGCAAAAATATATCTCGAATTGTAACTATTTTAGAGGGATAAAATCAAATGGAAATTCTGGGGTAAGATTTTGACCAAACCATTTGGTAATCACATTTTCTGCTGGCTTAAAGCGAGGTGAAAAATCTACACTTTTTAACGCGTTCTTCGGTTTACTTTGGGTGTTCCATTGCCAAATATATATTCCGGCAAACCAGTCTTGTTTCCATAGTTTTTGGAAAAGAGCTTCATAAGCTAGCATTTGAGTACGGTCCGATTTCTCTCTATATAAAAGCCCTAAACCAGTTTCCCATTCCCATGGTTTGATAGTACTTGAGGCTTCACTTTTGTAACCTATTTCAGTAAAAAGGATAGGTTTTTTGTATTTATCAGCGAGTTTTTCAAGCATTTCTATGTGGGTGTCCCAACCCATTTTAATGGTTTCCAAGTCAGGATTTATGGCATTCGTTAGTGGAAAATATGCTTGTATTCCTATATAATCCATTTGATTCCAAAAAGAAATTACATCATAATCACCATCCCAGTTTGCAGCGTAGGTGAGTTTTCCATTGTAGATGGCTTTAATTTCTGAAATAAGCTTGTTCCATTTTTCAGGCTGTTTCGAAATAGAAGTTTTTAATTCGGTGCCAATGCAAAGTAATTCGACCTCTGTTTTTTGTGCCATTTTTGCATAGTGAAGCATATTAATCCTATAGGATTCAAACCAAGTATCCCAATGATCTTTTCTTTCAAAATTGATATTAGAACGCCAACCGCTTTTCAGCCATAGATGTGGTTTTAATTGTACATGTATTCCTTTGTCGTGCAAGTCTGTGATGGTTTTGATAAATATGGAATCACGTCGGGACCATTTATCGTAATTGTCTCGAATATTAACTGTGGCTGTCTGTTCATCATCTTGATCTATAAATGGAATCACAGCGACCCATTCTACATTGGTTTTAACCAAATCATTGACGGCGCTTTTCCGTTCGCCCCACCATCCAAATACACTCATCCCTCTATGTTTACCATCATTTTGATAATGATTATTCGAGATGCCAATTTGATTTTCTGCGGAAGTATCCCAAGTATAATTAAAATCTTCTTGTGAGTTAAGATGAGTGATGCTTTTATAACTAGTTATTAATATGGTAACTGGAAGCAACACAAAAAGCGTTAGTCGTTTCAGAAAAATTTTAATCCCTTTTTTTCTGAAGGTTATAATGAAGTATTTAATCAACAGAAAGAGCCCGAAAATGAAACAGAAAATTAAATGTATTCCTTTAAGAAAAGAAGCATAAACGACAGTTGCGGCAAAGAATTTGACACTATCCCATATCGTTTCTCCATTTGCGGCTATTATAATTACTATCAACAGAAACATGCCCAGCCAAGTAAGAAGGTAAACGATAAGTGCGGAACGGATAAACTTTTTCATACAAACTCCAAGTAAGAGACCGAAAGATAATATTTGTTACAAGAAAAAGCGTTGTTCACACAACGCCTTTCAATGGTTTGAAAAAATGAGGGGTTCTTATGGATCATTTTCTACACCTCCCATATTGCTAAAGAAATAGTCAAAGTATTTTCTCCTTGTATTAATTGCCGCTTAATACGGGAACAATATATTGGTTCAAAAGTTCATTGCTATACCCATGTGCATTACGATTGTTATAGTTAGTAGTCGTAATGACTACTGTGGCATTAAGTTCTGGAATGGCAACCATCTTGTTTCCACCATTTCCACTCATATAATAGGCATCGTATTTTTTATCTTTTCCGAAGGGATTGATCCACAAAAAATAGCCGTATTCAACACCTTCGCGAGCACTAGCTTTGGCGGTAGTTGCTTTTTGCATATAATTTTTTGAAATAATTTGCTCGCCATTCCATTGCCCATTTTGAAGACACAATTGAATCATTTTTAAGAAATCCCTACTTCTATATTCACTACCTCCTGCAGTATTAATAATTTTTGAAGGGGTATAATGTAGTTTATAGTCATTTATAGCCAAAGGGTTGAATAGGTATTCTTTTAAAAATGCATCCGCAGGGCTTCCAATGGCCGATTCGACAATTTCTGACACAGCTGCTGCCTGTGCCGAAGAGTAGTGAAAAAACCTGCCGTAGGGCTGTTCAGATGGAGGTGGGTTAAATGGATAGGAACGAATGGGAAGATCTACAAAAAACTGAGTCCAGTCCTCAATAAAATACATGCGTTCTTCGTGCCCTCTAGACATATAATTATTGTCGTCAGTTTCTAACATACAACTCATAGTAAGTAAGTCTTCAATAGTGATATTATTTTTGCGAGGATCTGGATTTTTAATGGGCATTTTGTGTTGTAAGTATTTAAATATTTTATCTTTTTCAGATTTAATAAACCCTTTATCTATCGCCAACCCTGTGAGAAAGGTCGCGATAGTTTTTGTTCCAGATCGCACATTATGTTTTGTGTCTTTGTCTGCACCGTTGTAATACTTTTCATAGATTAGTCGTCCATCTTTCACCACAAGGACACTAGTAATTTGTTCGTAGTCCCCATTGGATATTTTAATATCCATTTCAGATAAAATCGAATGCTCAATTTTATTTGATTCAGAAAAATCTATTTGACCAAATGATATGGTGCAGATAAAAAATATGGCAATGATACTTGTGAATTTTTTCATGCTATTTTGATTAATGAATTTCAAAATTAAGCAAATATCTATTCAGAAAATAGAATGAAATTAACATGCGAATAATTGCTTTCTAAAAACCTTAGGTGTTTTTTGAAAGTATATTTTGAACGTACGAGTGAAATGACTTTGGTCTGAAAAACCACACAGATAAGTAATTTCAGTTAAGGAAAGACGAGTGTCCATCAAATAACCCAATGCCTTTTTGATCTTTTGTTGTCTTATGTAATCTCCCAAAGTAGTGTTTAAGTATTTGGGGATGGCTCTAGAAAGATGAACGGGGTGTACTCCCAAAATATTAGATAGCCTCCCCAAACTTAAATCTTCAGCTTGTTCATGTAAAATTTCTTTTAATGAATTTATCCAAAGTGGTTCTGATTTGGCAATAGGAGCATTTGTATTTTGCATTTTTTCACATAGCTGCAGTAGTAATAAATCTATGGTGATTTCGGAAAAAGCATCTTGACATTTAAATTCGAAATATAATTTCCCTAAAATATGATGTATTTCTGGGGTTTCAATTAATTGACTTCCTTCCCATAAGTTAATGTTCAGTTTTTTTTGATTGAACCATTTACGCTCAAATTCTATGTGAAAACCTCTAGCAGAAGAAGATTCTTTTGAATTGAAATGTTGTTCGTTCCAGTTGTGAAACAAAAAACTTCCTCTTGGACAAGCGGTTTTTCTCTTTTTGTTCACGTCGTAAACATCACCTTGAAGTACATACATAAAATATGGGTTTTCATGGTAATGCCAATCAGTTTTTGTGAGGTGATAGTTGTATTCCGAAAGAATGATTCCTTTATTGTCTAGTTCGAATTTCTTTTCGCCGTAATAGGTGCCTTTGGTTAGAATCTTCATAGAAAAGTAGTTAACTAATAGACATGCTATGTTCTAATTCGTTACAATTTTTTGATTATAAATGCCCTACAATTTAATCACTATATACGCCGTCGTCACATTAAATCCATTTTGTCGCATAGTTTTATAGGTTTTGCTCTATGGATTAATTACAGGGGTGGTTAAAACAGATTTTCTTTTCTTCTGAAACGGATCATATTTCTGTTAGAGCCCTATTAGCACATTATTGTGAGTAAACTATAAAAAGAGAGAGTCTTCTTTCTACTCTTTTGGAGTATGGTTTAGAATGGTCAAGTATTTAGGCCAAGGGCCAACTTCATCTCCATATTGCTTAGCCATAACACGTGAAACTTGTGCAATATGGCCAAGGTCGTGTACTACCCAAGCAGAAAGCATTTGACTTAGGGTGACAGGCCCTAATTCGGGATGAATTCCTATTTTAGTTAAGTCTTGAGACGTTAGAAATTTCGATTTTAAGGTTCGAAGGTTTTGTTTCCGTAGCATTTCAAATTCGTCTAATAAATCGCCTAGAGATTTTCCTTCACTCATTTCGAACTGGACAAATCGGTCGTAAGGTTCGAACGTGTTATTTTCGGAATTGCTTAAAACAATTTCGAGGCGTGGCATCCAGTCCGTCTTTTCTCCGTGAATTAAATGACCTATAACATCATAAGGGCTCCAAGTATCTCTCCCTTCATCATTATGGGTCCATTTTTGAGATAGATTATTAAGCAACTGTTTAAAAACACTCGGGGTTTTTTCTAATACTGAAATGGCTTGGTTTAGGTCAAATTTCATGACGACAGAAGTTTTTTTAGATTCTTGTAAGGATGAGTTCTAAGATAAGGAATACTTCAAGAAAAACAGCTAGTCAAAATCATCTAAACTTCACTTTGGGGAAAAGTTGGTATTATACTTTTCGAAATAAGTAAATCATAATAGTTTCTGAGGCTTGTTTTCCAAACTAACTATTTGGGTTCCATAATGAGAAAAACGGCAGTGCTGTCACCAATATTTTGTACTTCATGCCAATCCACGCTTTCATTATAAAAATTAGTTCCAGTTGGAATGGTCACTTCTCTTACACCTGAAGCATCCGTAATTCGGAAAGTACTTCCTGCAAGGGTATAGCCAAAGTGAGTATCATGGTGATGTTTTTCATGTCCAACACCAGGAGGGAAAGTGCATTTTAGAACTCTTACCTTTGCATTGTCCTCCAATACTTCGCAAACCAATTGACCCTTCCAACCAGCAACTAAAGGATCGGGTAAGGAATTCTGATCTTTGCAACTTCCGAAGCATAAAACAATCAAAATACATACTATAAGTTGTTTCATTTGTTCTTTACTGAATTAAAAGAAGAGTAATTGCAATAAGTGCTGGCAACGCCTGAACAACGAATATTTTTTTACTGGCTGTTAAAGCACCAAAAATACCTGCTACTGCCACACAGCCCAAAAAGAAAAGGGAAATATTGATTTTCCACTCCGTATTTTCAATAAAAAAAGTCCAAATGAGCCCAGCTGCTAAAAACCCATTATACAAGCCT
>JAESTG010000380.1 GCA_016763715.1 Flavobacteriaceae bacterium | reverse complement strand
TATATATAACATTACACTAGATTTAGAACGACAAAGCCTCCTTAATTAAGGAGGCTTTGTCGTTCTAAATCTAGTGTAATGTTATATATAGTTGCCTTATATATGGCACCTACATACAATACGGGACAAGGAAGAATACAAAAGGTATAATAAATCGGATAGATTAAAAAAAAACGGCAATACCAAGTGTACGGGCAAAAACGCACTACCTACTAAAAAAGATTTTCTTGTTACTCCGTATGCATTAGAACGTGTTACACCTGTTAATACCTTACTGTTGATTCCAGACAAGCCATCTTAACTAAACAGTCAAAACTGGGGTGTAATGCTTTTATTTTTTTATGGTCTTTAGGATTGAATTCAATACCTTTCTTTAGTTTTTGGTTAAAGTCAGATAGGCAACTATATATAACATTACACCAATTTAAAAAATTTGATTGATTCTAAATTAAAACTACCGCCCAACTCCCAATAATTTGTAATTTTAGGGAGAATCTCATATTGAATATGATAAAAACCAATTCAAAACACCCTCACTTCATTGCCTTGGCAAAAGAGCTAGACACCCTTCTAAGCGTAGTAGATGGCGATAAACACGATTACTATCATCAATTTAATAGTATCGACGAAATACCATATGTTATCGTTGCCTATTTGGATAATCAACCTATTGCCTGTGGCGCCATAAAACCGCATAACAAAACCACCGTTGAAGTCAAACGAATGTATACCCATCCCAATTCCAGAGGTAGAGGCTTGGGGAAAACCATTTTGCTAGAATTACAGCAATGGGCCAAAGAATTGGGTTTTCAAACTTTATTATTGGAGACTGGAATCTCTTTTGAACCAGCCATCAATCTCTATAAAAACAATGGTTTTGTACAAATACCTAACTACGATCAATACAAGGGTGTAAAAGATAGTATTTGCTTTCAAAAAACCATAGTTTAATATCGTAAATTAGAGCCTCGTTACCCATATTTATGAGCCATCATTTCTCACATAATGAAGACACTTTACACACTCAAAAAGGATTCCTCCAAAAATATGAGGCTTACCTTGGTGAATTCGTTTACGGTGGTATTGACGGTTGCGTGACTACTTTTGCCGTGGTCGCAGGTGCTGTTGGAGCTGGCTTGGACAGTGCCATCATAATTATTTTAGGCTTTGCCAATTTGCTAGCAGACGGTTTTGCGATGTCTGTTGGCGCATATCTTTCTTCTAAAACTGAAAAGGATAATTACAAAAAACACAAACAGGTGGAATATTGGGAAGTCGAAAACCTCCCTGAAGTAGAAACCGAAGAAATTCGTGAAATCTACCGTGCCAAAGGTTTTGAGGGAGAATTACTCGAACAAGTAGTTGCGGTAATTACTGCCGATAAAGATAGATGGGTGGATGTGATGATGAAAGAAGAACTCCATATGATGGAAGAATCCAAATCACCACTAAAAATGGGAGCAGTCACCTATTTTTCCTTTATTCTCATTGGGCTCATTCCTTTGCTTACCTATGTATGGGACTTCTTTTATCCGATCACTGGAAACTTATTTTTTATTACGTCTTGCCTAACCGCTGTTGGATTTATCATTGTAGGAGTTTTTAAAACTTACGTTACGGAAACCCCTATTTGGAAAGGTGTTATGGAAACTTTAGCGTTGGGCGCCATTGCCGCATTGGTATCTTACTACGTGGGTGATCTTTTGGAACACTTAGTCATGAATGCCTAATCCTCTCAAACCTTTCAATTGAGTGGGATTCTTGGCGAAAAACAACAACGGTAAGTAATCTTTGTTCCGAGGCTTTCTTCGGAAATATGAAAAAAATTTAAACTGAAATGTCTCACCCTAAAACAATCATACGCAGCGTAAAAGATCGAGATTTTGACACGCTACAATCCATTGCTAAAAGCACCTTTATAGCAACATATGGAGCCTTCAATACTTCCGAAAACATGCGTGATTATTTGGAGAAACATTTCAGTAAAGAAGTTCTAATAGATCAACTCAATGATCCTGAAGTACAGTTCTTTTTTGCAGAACAGAATAGTGATATTGTTGGGTACATTAAAATGAACAGAGGAACTGCCCAAACCGAATCTAGCTATCCAAATGCCCTAGAAATTGAGCGTATTTATATCCTCTCAAAATTCCATGGCAAAGGCCTTGGTAAACTACTACTCCAAAAAGCCGTTCAAATAGCAAAAAATGACCTTTTAGACAATGTTTGGCTTGGGTATGGGATCAAAATCTAAAAGCCATTGACTTTTACAAAAGAAATGGTTTTAGTACTTTCGGAGTGCATGAGTTTATCTTGGGTGATGAACCACAGCGAGATTATATCATGAAATTCGATTTGACAAAATCACCATAAAAATATGAGCCAATATCATATCAAAAACCTCGAAGAATATTTTCAAGTCTATCGCAAATCGGTGCAAGAACCCGAGACTTTTTGGGCAGAAATAGCTGAAGAACATTTTCAATGGTACAAACCTTGGAAACGTGTTTTAAGCTGGGATTTCAACACCCCAGAGGTAAAGTGGTTTGAAGGTGCTCAATTAAATATTACAGAAAACTGCCTAGACCGACACCTTCAAGTTCGTGGAAACAAAACCGCCATTTTATTTGAACCCAATGACCCTAACGAAGAAGCACAGCATATTACCTATAAACAGTTGCATGAACGTGTGTGTCGTTTTGCAAATGTCCTGAAAGACCATGGCATTGAAAAAGGAGATCGGGTTTGCATTTACTTGCCCATGATTCCAGAATTAGCTGTTTCAGTTTTGGCCTGCGCCCGTATTGGTGCAATTCATTCAGTCGTTTTTGCTGGCTTTAGCGCGACCGCCTTAGCGACTCGAATTAATGATTGCGATTGCAAAATGGTGATTACCAGCGATGGTTCTTTCCGTGGAAATAAAACGATAGATCTTAAAGGAATTGTGGATGAAGCTCTGGAACAATGTAATGGCGTAAAAAATGTCTTAGTTGCGCAACGGATTCATTCAGAAATAAAAATGAAAGAAGGTCGGGATCATTGGCTACAACCGCTATTGGACAATGCATATAGCGACTGCTCCCCAGAAGTGATGGACGCAGAGGACCCATTATTTATTCTATATACTTCTGGCTCCACAGGAATGCCGAAAGGAATGGTACATACCACGGCGGGCTATATGGTTTATTCAGCATACACTTTCAAAAATGTGTTTCAATATGCTGAAAAGGACATCTTTTGGTGTACTGCCGATATTGGTTGGATAACTGGGCATAGCTATATTGTGTATGGCCCGTTACTAAATGGCGC